>JAYTRS010000469.1:0-9751 GCA_043746065.1 Bacteroidota bacterium
ACTAACAGTGCAATAAATTAATTAATTTTTTGATTGTCGTTCTTTATCTAAATAGCTATGAACTACTTCAATGGCGTTATCAATTACATCGCTTAGGGCTACAATAAACGAACCTGGTTTTGCAATGCTAAATGCATGGTTTAAGGCTTCAATTTCTTTTGGCACATATTCGTAACTCATGTTTGGGTTTATTTCTTGAATACCTTCTACCAATAGTTTTACAATTTCTTCGGCTTGTCTTCCTCTTAAAAATTTATCCTGTCTGATAATAATATGATCAAACATTTGAGCACTAATACGGCCCATATCTCTAATATCATCATCACGTCTATCGCCTGTACCTGTTATAATACCAATTTTAGAAGTAGAATCAATAGTTGATAAAAACTCTTTAATGCCTCTAAACCCATCGGCATTATGTGCAAAATCAATCATTACTTTGTATTCTTTAAAATCAAAAATATTCATTCGCCCAGGGGTTTGTGCCGCTGATGGAATAAAAGTTTCTAAACTGGTAGCAATATCTTGCGTGGTAAAGCCATATACATAAGTAGCTAAGGTGGCAGCCAACACGTTTTGTATCATAAACGATACTCGCCCACCAAAAGTTAAAGGGATGGTAGTTACTTTTTCTACTCTAAATTTCCAATCGCCTTTTTTAATAGTAATGTATCCGTTTTCGTAAATAGCAGCAATACCACCTGTTTTACAATGTTCTTTAATTACTGGGTTGCTTTCATCCATACTAAAATAAGCTACATTACAACGTGCATTTTTACCAATGCTTACGCAATGTTTATTATCAGCATTAACAACGGCATAGCCATCGCGCTTTACGCTTTCAACTACCACGCCTTTTACACGTGCCATATCTTCCAAGGTATTAATATCTGACAGGCCCATGTGGTCTTCTTGAATATTGGTAACTACCGCTACATCGCATTTACTAAAGCCTAAGCCCGATCGTAAAATACCACCTCGTGCTGTTTCTAAAACGGCAAACTCTACGGTTGGGTCTTTTAAAATAAATTCGGCACTTACTGGGCCAGTGGTATCGCCTTTGGTAAGCATACTGTTACCTACATAAATACCGTCGGATGTAGTAAAACCAACTTTGTAACCATTATTTTTTACAATGTGTGCAATTAAACGGGTAGTAGTAGTTTTACCATTAGTACCTGTAATGGCAATAATTGGTATGCGGCAAGATTTACCTGTTGGGTACAACATATCAATTACGGGCGCTGCCACATTGCGTGGCAAACCTTTTGCTGGTGCCAAGTGCATTCGGAAACCCGGCGCTGCATTTACTTCTAACACTACGCCACCTGTAACTTCTAAAGGTTCGCTTAAATTAGAAGCCATAATATCAATCCCACAAATATCTAAACCAATCACACGCGAAATACGTTCGCAAATAAAAATATTATGTGGATGTACAATATCTGTAATATCTGTACTTGTGCCGCCAGTACTTAAATTTGCAGTACCTTTTAAGTAACACAGTTCATCTTTTTTTAAAACGGTTTGTAAGCTGTACTCTTTTTTAGAAAGCTGTTCTAAGGTTTCTCTATCAATACTAATTTCGGTTAATACATTTTCGTGTCCGTAACCACGGCGAGGATCTAAATTTTCTTTATCAATTAATTGTTGTATGGTTAATTTACCATCGCCAATAACGTGCGCAGGTTCGCGCAGGGCAGCCGCAATAAAACGATTATTAATTACTAGTACTCTAAAATCGTAACCAGTAATAAATTTTTCGATAATAATTTTACGCGAATATTTTTTAGCGTGTTCAAATGCTAATACCGATTCTTCTAATGTTTTTACGTTTATAGATGCTCCTTTGCCGTGGTTACCATCAAGAGGTTTAAACACTAATGGAAAGCCAACTTCTTTTACGGCACTTTCTAAATCATCGGGGTTTGAAATACACACGCCTTTTGCTACAGGTATTGCAGCATCTTTTAACATACGTTTGGTTTCATCTTTATTACTTGCTAAATCAACCGCTATGGAGCTTGTTCTATCTGTCATAGTAGCTCTAAAGCGTACTTGATTTTTGCCGTAACCCAGTTGTACTAACGATTCGGAATTTACACGAATAAAGGGAATATCGCGGGCTATAGCCTCATCTACTATTGAACCTGTACTTGGGCCAAACCTTACGTTTTCACGCAACTCGCGCATGGCTTGTATGTCGCTTTCAAAATTATAGTCTGTTCCAGCAATTAAATGTTCGGCAATATTTACGGCCGCTTTTGCAGCATAAATACCAACGGCTTCTTCCATATATGAAAATACAACGTTATACACACCAGGTTTGCCAGTGCCTCTGGTTCGTCCATAGCCACACTCCATACCTGCTAAGGTTTGCATTTCTAAAGCAATATGCTCAATTACATGCCCCATCCAAGTACCTTCTTTTATTCGTGTAAATAATCCACCCTCTATACCTTCAGAGCAACGATGCGAAAATAAACTAGGAATTAGTTTTTGAATACGCTCGCCAAAACCTTCAATTTTATTGGTTGGCAGCTCTTCTAACGTTTCTAAATCCAACTTCATTACAATTAATTTTTTACGATTAATTGACCAATAATTTGGTCCGCGCATTACTTTAATTTCTACAATTTTCATTTTGCTAGTTCTATATATTTAATAACTGTGTTTGCTAATAGTTTTTTTAAATATAAGTTTTGTTTTTTATATAAACAATTTAGTGTTTAAAATAATGGTATAATGTGTAAATAAAAAAGTGCGTATGTTAAGCAATTAGCCTAGTTTTACATTAAAATTAAATGTATGAGCACACCAACAGGTAAATTAATTATTATTGGCGGTTCGGTTGATAAAGGCAGTTATTCCGCCACGCCCGAAAGTTTACCAAAAAGTTTAAAGTTTTTTGAAAAAGGAATTTTAAAACGTATGATAGATGAATCGGTAAAAAATAATTTATCGCGTATAGAAATTATTACCACCGCTAGTAGTATACCTGTAGAGGTTGGTGCTGAATATATTGAAGCATTTAAACATTTAAACGTACTAAATACGGCTGTGTTAGACGTTAGAACGCGTGAAGAAGCTAACGACCCTAAAAATATTGAACGCCTAAAAAATGCCGATGTGGTAATGTTTACAGGCGGAGACCAATTACGTTTAACCTCTATTTTTGGGGGTACTGCTTTTCATCACTTACTTTTAGATAGATATGAGAATGAAAATTTTATTATTTCGGGTACATCGGCAGGTGCGGCAGCAAGCTCTAACAATATGATTTACCAGGGTAGTAGCCAAGAAGCATTATTAAAGGGCGAAGTAAAAATTACAGGGGGCTTAGGTTTTATAAATAATGTAATTATTGATACACATTTTGTACAACGTGGGCGTATTGGTAGGCTAATGTATGCTTGTGCCAGCAACCCAATTAATTTAGGGATTGGCTTGGGCGAAGATACTGGCTTATTAATTACTAATGGTAATAATATGGAAGCCATTGGTAGTGGGTTAGTAATTTTAGTTGATGCCACTAATATGCGTAATACAAATATTACTGATGCTGAAATGGGTGAACCAGTTTCGATAGATAATTTAACAGTACATGCCATTAGCTATGGTGATAATTTTGATTTAAAAACAAAACGCCTCACCTTAAATACGATTAAAAAGAAAGCCGAAGGCGTATAAAACTAAAACACCGATTTATCATTAATAGGTTCGTAAGATTGTAGTAATAAATCATCAACGTAAATAGTCGTATTACTTTTGTTTTGAAAACGAATACGAATTTTATCTTTTTTACTTCTTAAATCGTCGGGCACTAAATAATAAACTTGTAATTTATTCCATACCTTTTGTTTAAAATTATGTGCCGTTAAAGGAATTAATTTTTGTTTAAAAATATAGCCTTTGTGCGTCATTTCTACAATAAAATTTGCATTTAAAGGAGTGGGGGCTTCATTAGAATATAGCCATACACTAGCTTTTATCCAAGTATATCTTTTAGTTGTGATGTGGTTATATTGCACTTCAATAGAATCGGAAACTGGATTTAAAGCGTTAGTAATTTGACTTTTTTTACCACTATGAAAAATAGTATCGTTTAAAAAATTTAGTTGTGTACTGTTTGCTTTGTTTTCAAAATCTAAATTTGCACTAAAACCTAATGTATGAGTTAGCGAATCTTGTTTTGTAAAGAGCTCTTCTCCACTTTCAAATTTATCTTTTAGTAGTAAATTTTTTTGCTCAAGTGTAGGCGCAGTCGTTTGTAAAAAGGTAGAAAAATAATAAGCTCTGCTCATATTTGTGGTATCTAAAATGCCTTTATTTATTTGCCACGATTGAAATAGATTTAATGAAATAAATAAAAATAAAATTAAAAAATAAATAATTTTAAATTTAGATTGAAAAATTACTTGAATGGAATATGCTAAGGGCATGCTTAACACGGCATAGCTAGGTATTAATGCTCTAATGCCAAAACAGGCGCCATACCACCAACAGCTCCAACTAGCTACAATGTATAAATTAATAATAAAATATATAAAAATGGGTGTAAACAATACTCTGTTACTTTTATAAAGTTCTCTAAAACCAACTAAAGCAAATAATAAAAGTGGCGTATAAATAAACCAACCTTTTCTAAAACTAAAAAGCACTTCTAATAAATGCGGGTTAAATAATTCCAAACCTTCGCCTGCGTTACTTGCTCCATAAGGGTTTATAATAAAATTACCAGAAACATATTTCCAATAACTTAATTGTATAAACGCAATACAAAAAATAAAGAAGAAAAATAATAAAATTTGAGTTTTATACTTTTTTAATAAAGCTAATTTGTTTTTAAAATTTTGCCAATTTGTAATGCCGTAAAAAAACGGAATTAATATGCAAATTATTTCTGTTGGACGGCATAAAGCAGCTAGGCCACAACTTAAACTAAGCGCAATGATGTATTTTAATAACTGTGTTTGATGCCACTTAATTGTAAAATATAAAACTAAAACATATACCGTAAATAAAATATTATGCGACATAGCGCCTTGTGCATGAAAACAAACATGAAAAAAATAATTAGTGCCAAGCGTTATACTTAGTAGTGCCAATGCCGCTACTCTATCACTAAAAAAAGATACCAGTATTTTTTTTAAAAAATATAAGCCAGTTAATGAATAAAATAAGCAACCATATAAAACACTTAGTTGGTAAGGTTTCGAAAATCCGTCAGCAGGATAATTTGTAAACTTAACAAGTACATCAGCAATAAAATAAAAAGGAGTATATAATACCGATAAACCAACAGGGTATCGCATTACCCAATTATTATTACTCCATTTTATGGCTTGGTAAAATGTTTCGCTGTTGTGATAGGTATTTAAAATATGGTTAATGGTTTCGTAATGTTGAATGGTAACATCGTTGTATTTAAAGGTTAGGGGTAAATACATGTAGTAACCAAAAATATCAAACCCAAATACGTTTTTGGGCGTTAAGCCAATTACAATGGCTGACACAAATAATACTAAAAAATAAAAACAATAATTCGTTATTTTATAGTGGAGTTTCATTTCTAATTAAAAAGATAATTGAATAAAATTAATTATTAAGCGAACATATATTTTAGAATTAAAAAAATAGTTTATACTTTATAATTTAATTAAATAATTATCTTTTAAAATAACTATTACGGGGCATTGATTAGGAGTTAAGCAATATTTTATATCGCGTTCTAAATCTAATTTAGCTAAACGATTACGGTGTGATGAATTACTTAAAAATTTATACAAGTCAAATTTAGCTAGTCTGTATAATTCCAAAGCTGCTATGGTGGAATCGCAATTGGTATCAAAATTATTTTTAGAAATTAATGCATCAGCTACCGCACCAGCGAACAATGTATCCTCTAAATTAAATTTGTTTTTCCAACCAGCACACAAAAATAAAACATCTTTTTTTTGCGATTTTAAATAGTCAACTATAACATCTAAATTTAAAAAACTACCAATAATTAAGGCATCAGCGTGTTTAGCGGCCTCAATAGCTTGTGTGCCATTTGTGGTTGTAATAGCAATGGTTTTACCCTTTACTTTTGCATTCATATAACCAAAAGGACTATTTCCTAAATCAAAACCTTCAATTATTTCGCCATTACGTTCGGCGGCTACTAAATAACCTTTGTTTTTATAAACTTGAGCTTCTTCAATAGTAGCAACAGGTATCATTTTAGCAACACCATTATAAAAAGCAGTGGTAATAGCCGATGTAGCCCTTAACACATCTATTACTACAACTATAGTATTAGGTTTGTGAAATAAAGGATAGGCTTGTGGAGTATAGCAAACTTCAATGTTCATTAAAACAAACTTACTATTTTTTATAATGTTAAACCAATTAATTGTTAAAATTATTTTCAATAGTTGTATATTTAAAGCATGGTAAATTTTATTAAAACTAAAATACAAAACTCTATAAATTTAAAAACAGAGTTATTAAACAATACTCAAATTTTAACTCAGGTAAATAATTTAATAAATGATATTGTTACCTGCTATACAAATGGCGGAAAAGTATTGTGGTGTGGTAATGGTGGTAGTGCTGCTGATGCACAACATTTAGCGGCCGAATTAAGTGGTAGGTTTTATTACGACCGACCGCCACTTTTTAGCGAAGCTTTACATGTAAATACAAGTTATACCACTGCTGTGGCTAATGATTATGGCTATGATGTAATTTATAGCCGTTTAGTTAAAGCTATGGGTAAAAAAGGTGATGTATTAATAGGCCTAAGTACCAGTGGTAATAGCCCAAATGTTATAAAAGCACTTGAAGAAGCAAATGCACTAGGAATGATAACCGCAGGATTTACAGGGCAAACAGGCGGAAAAATGAAAGAGGTAAGTAAGTATTTAATAAATATTCAAAGTACCGATACGCCACGAATACAAGAGTGTCACATGCTTTTGGGGCATACCATTTGTGAATTAGTTGAAATTAAATTATTTCCAAAAAAATAATGAATAAAAAAATTGGCCTCATATTAGTAATTATTTTTTGCATAAATGTATCGTTCTTTAAGTCGCAAAATAGAGTATTAGATAGTTTAGATGCACTTTTTTTAATGTCGAACGACACAAATAAAGTATTAATTCTTTCAAGAATATCAAGACTTATCTCGTCTAATAATCCACAAAAAGCTGAAATAATTGCAGACAGTGCTTTAAAATTTTCTAAAAAAATTAATTATCTTAATGGTGTTGCGCATTCGTACGATGCCCTTGCCAATGCTCAAAATACTATAGGCAAATATGATGAAGCTATAATTAATTTACTAAAAGCGGTAGATGTATATATTGAACTACAAAATAAAAAAGGCCTTACAACAACTTACAATACTTTAGGCAATGCCTATATGGGATTAAAAAGCTTTAATAAAGCATATACTAACTACAATAATGCCAATTTATTAGCAAAAAAAATACCAGAAGATAAAAATATGATTGCTATTACAAACTATGGTTTAGCAAATGTTTTACTCGAACAAAAAGATTACTCCAAAGCCATTAATTATTTTATTGACGCCGAAAAAGAATTTATAAACAGAAATGCAACCCTTCAGGCTGCTTATGCACGATCTATGATTGGCGAAGCCTATTACAGAAACGGTAATTTAACCGATGCAGAGAAAAATACTTTAAAGGCTATACTTGTATTTGAAAAATTTAATGATGAATACGCATTAGGTTTAAATTATTATAATTTAGGTTTGATTGAAGATAAAAAAAATAATTTAAAAAAGGCCATTACTTATTTTAATATATCGCTAAAACTTAGTATTAAACGCAAAGCTTGGGATAATATTCAAGAAAACGCATTAAAATTAAGCAGTGTTTACGAAAAAAATAAAAACCTACCTGAGGCCTTAGAGTTTTATAAATTATTTTCTCAATATAAAGATTCGGTAATTAATAAGGATAGAAATAAGGCTATTGCCAATGCCGAATCTAAATTTGAATCTGAAAAAAAAGAACAGCAATTAAAATTAAAAAATGTTGAATTAGATAAGTCAAATTTAAAAGTTAGTCAGCGAAATAATTTAATTTATGTATTTGCCTCTGTAACTATTGTGTTTATTGTGTTATTGTTTTTGGTTTACAACCAATTTAAACAAAAGAAGAAAGCAAATGTTTTATTAGAACGGAAAAATAGCGAAGTAGAAAAACAAAAATCCATTATTGAAGAAAAAAATAAAGATATTACTGATAGTATTAATTATTCAAAACACATTCAGCAAGCTATTATTCCTTCACAAAAAAAAGTAAAACAGTACTTACATGATTCGTTTGTAATTTTTAAACCTAAAGATATAGTAAGTGGCGATTTTTATTTAATTGAAGAAATAAATGATGTTATTTACCTCGCCGTTGTAGATTGTACCGGCCATGGTGTACCTGGTGCAATGCTAAGTGTATTTGCTAATTCAAGTATAAAAAATATTATTATTACTAATAATTATAAAACAAATCCGGCAGGTATTTTAACCGAATTATGTTTACACTTTAAAAACAATTTAAGATCATACAACACAAATTACACCATTAACGATGGAGTTGACATAAACATTTGTTGTATTCATAAAAAACAAAATAAGCTATTTTTTGCTGGTGCAAAAAATAATTTAATTCAATTAAAAAATAATACTTTAATAGAGTATTCAGCCAATCGCTTTGGTATTAGTGGAAATAATTTAGAAACTCAACTTAATTTTACAAATCATGAAATAGACACTGCAAAAGGAGACATGTTTTATTTAAGTACTGACGGGTTTGCTGATCAATTTGGTGGCCCTAAAGGCAAAAAGTTTAAACAAAAACAACTTAATAATTTATTACTAGAATACTGTAATTTTGATTTTTATGAACAAGCTGATAATTTAATTAATGATTTTTATTTGTGGAAAGGCACACTCGAACAAATTGATGATGTTACTTTAATAGGATTTAAAATATAATTAATTATAAATAATTTACAAAATTATACTAAACACAGCCATAATATTAGCCGGAGGTTTTGGAACTCGCTTACAGTCTGTTATTACAGATGTACCAAAACCTATGGCACCAATTAATAATATTCCATTTTTAAACTACCAGCTTAATTATTTAAAACACTTTGGGATACAAAAAGTAATTTTATCTGTTGGATATTTACACGAAAAAATAATCAACTATTACAAAAATAGTTTTAATGGCATTGAAATAAAATACTCTATTGAAGATGAGCCAATGGGTACCGGTGGCGGAATAAGACTGGCTATGCAACACAGTAACGATACTGAATTGTTAGTTTTAAACGGCGATTCGTTTTTTGATGTAGATATAAAATCATTTTATGATTTTCACATTCAACAAAATGCTCAAATATCCTTAGCACTTCGCAATGTAAATAATGCCGCACGTTATGGCACTATTACTATAAATAAACAACAACAAATAATTTCGTTTAAAGAAAAAAGTGGGTTAGCTAAAGAAGGTTTAATTAATGGCGGCGTGTACATACTAAATAAAAATTTATTTTTAAATAACACACCTTCTACAACTAATTTTTCGATAGAAAAAGATTTTTTTGAAACCCAATTACAATACCTCACTATTAAAGGGTTTGAATGCAACCACTACTTTATTGATATTGGCATACCCCAAGATTACCAAAAAGCACAACATGATTTTAAAGACTTTAAATATAGATAAGA
>JAYTRS010000470.1:0-3130 GCA_043746065.1 Bacteroidota bacterium
TAATTGAATAGATTCGTATATTAACTCATGCAAACGTTCTTCAAAATATTTTGGGCTTTTAGTAAAATCTAAATTGTAATACACTTCCCAGTATTTTTCAATTTTTAAATTGCCATTTTTAATATAAAGTGTATGCGCTGGCGGAAGCTCTGTTATATCGTCTATGAGTGTGTAATCACCTAAGTATAATTGAAAATACAAATAATCTTTTAAGGCTGTTTTATTAATATGTACCTCATCTATAAATGGTAAAAGTGTTTTTACTTCGGATGCAAAGTAAAATGTATTATTTTGAATAGTATAGTAAAAGGGTTTAATACCAAATCTATCACGGGCAATAAATAAATCTTTTTCATTCTCATTCCAAATAGCAAAAGCAAACATACCACGAAGGTGGTTTACGCAATTATGCCCCCATTTTTTGTAGGCTGCTAAAATAATTTCGGTATCGGAGGTTGTTTTAAAATCGTACCCAGCTAGTTCTTTTTTTAATTCTATGTAATTATACACTTCGCCATTATAACAAATAGTGTTGCCGTAGCCGTCAGTCATTGGTTGATCGCCAGTACTCAAATCAATAATGCTTAAGCGTTGATGAGCAAAACCAATACAATTAGCTGCATTTGAATAAAATCCCGAACCATCGGGGCCGCGATGTTTTTGAATAGAATCCATAACCCTTAATTGATGCGGAACATCTTTTATAGGTTGAAGATTAAGATTTAGTATGCCTGCAATACCGCACATAATTTATGAAATTTAAAAAAATAAATTTAGTAATTTAATTGATTGTTTATTGTAAAAAGGATTAAATTATACTTTAAAATTAACCCCAGTTTTTACCTGTAAAAAATTTATATGTTTTTTTTGTAACGGACTTAAACCCAATAAACTTAATAAATTTAATAATAGGCATTATAAATACCCACCTACTTGGAATGCGCTCATAAATCATAAACCAAAAATAAAATGCTTTCCACGACCACCAATCTCTAAAGCGATTATAGTTTAAACTAATAATACTATTACTTAATTTTCTTTTAAAGTAGGGTGTAGTAGCCTGTATGTTACATTTGTCAATCACAAAATTAACAAAGCCATGATAGGTCCATAAACCAGATTCAACAATATCTCTATAGGCATTATTTACTATTTCTTCGCGCTTTGTATCATTTTGCACCAGCTCTAAAACTTCGTCCACATTACTAAAATCTTTTTTAATAGGAATATAATGTACCCATGGTTTTAAAATCCCATTATAAGTACTTTCTACTAAAATTTGACAGGTTTTTGTAGCGCATGATTCTAAATTACGTGGCGAAATAGCTATTAATTGTAGCTTTCCATCTAAACCGGGGAAGCAAGCTTCCTCTATTTCTTCAAACGTACAATTAGGGTGTTGTTTTAAATACTCAGTTCCTTTTATGGCAATAGAACCATCGGGGTCATGAATCGTTGCTCCACCCTCCACACCAATCATATACTTACAACGCACCATAAATTTATACCAACCTAAACCCATAAATGTATCTTTTGGATTAGTAGATATATCTGTATTAAGTTTAAATTTTTTTATAGATTTATTAAATACATCAGCAATTATTGTTTTCATGTAGCCATGCCTACCAAGCCATTGAGGAAGATTACGTGCACGATAACCGATGTCAATATCCTTTTTAGTGGTTTTTAAGAAGCCATTAATTGTTTCAATTCCTTTATCATCCAAATATCCTGTTAATACTTTATAAAATTTTACCTTTTCAAAATCAACTCCTTCGTATAATTGTGCCCATTCTGTTTCAGGCGAAACAGAAAAAACAATATCAATATTTAAATTATTCACAAAATGTACAATGGATTTAGAGCCCATGTATTCATCTTGTGGCATAACTGCTTTTATAGCTTTGCTGTTTTTAAAAGGCAGTACTTGTTCAAATGCATTTTTATAACACTCTTCGCCAGCCCAACGACTAGAAATAAAACCATAATGAAATAATATAATATCAAAATCGATTTTTAGTAGATAATTTGGAATTGGTTTTTTGCTATAAAATGTTTCTTTACCAATATCTAATTTTAGATAGTAACAATCGGCATTAGCATATCTTTTAAACGAATATAAATGCTCATCAATAGTAGTTCTTAGAGGATATCCTAGGCATTTATAAATAATTAAAATTTTTGGTTTTTTAGGTAACATATAAAAAATGAATAAACGGTGTGCGTTATTTTAGTAAATTAGCTACTTAAAATAAACATATGTTAAACGTGCAACATACAGCAAATGATAATAAAAGTTTTTGGAACGAATTATGTGGTAGCCACCTTTTTAATTTTTTGGGATTAAAAGAAGTTAACGCAGAAACTCTTTCTGTATTTGATAATGAATACTTTAAAATGTACCCATATTTAAAAACATACGTAAAAGACGAATACATCATTAATAAAAATGTACTAGAAATTGGATTAGGTTTTGGGAGTTTATCACAATTTATTATGAATAAAGCGGGTAAATACACGGGTGTTGATTACTCTGAAAATCCTGTTAATATTGTAAATGAAAGAGCTACTTTAAACGGCATTAATAATAAAGCTATGGCTATTGTTGGCGATGCTCGCGAATTAAATTTCGAAAACTCAATATTTGATACGGTTGTTTCTATTGGTTGTTTGCACCACACGGGTAATACTGCTAAATCCGTTGCTGAAGTTTTAAGAGTTTTGAAACCAGGAGGGCACGCTGTTATTATGTTATACAATAAAAATTCGTTTAGAAAAAAAATAGTTAATCCATATAAATATTTTATTGCCAAGCGTAGAAAACAATATAATTCGTTTGATGAGTATTCTCGTGCCTCGTATGATGCTAATGAAAAGGGTGCTGCTGCGCCAATTGTAGACGTATATTCAAAAAAAGAGATTAAAAATTTTTTTAAAGAATGTTGCAGCATAACTATAAAAAGTGAAAATTTTGACAATTATTTATTTGAAATTTTTAATAAAGAAATATACTGGCCTCGAGAAAAGTTTTTAAATAACATCGCAAAAATTATGGGACTTGATTTATATATAATTGCAAAAAAGTAATTATTTATTTTTTGCATGTTTTCCATTTTAGTAATGGTCTAAG
>JAYTRS010000471.1:0-3129 GCA_043746065.1 Bacteroidota bacterium
GATATAAAACACGAGTTAGATATTTTAAAAGCTACTGAAGTTGTAACTGAAAATTTGGCTATAATCGAAGCAAAAACAAGTATTAACGAAGAATTAGTACCCGAAAATTTAGAGAAAGAAATTGAAAAAGCAGTAGTGAATGCTTTTATTGAAAAAGAAATAATTGCAACGGCTGAACTTAATAATGCCGAAACAGTAAAGCCCCAACCGGAAAATTTTACGGATTGGCTGCAATTATTAAAGAAAAATAATGGTCAGCCTTTTGCCGAAAAAAACACAATAGTACTTAAAACAAATAAGCAATTACAAAGCGAACAAACTTTTGTAGAAGTTAAAAAGCAAAAGCAAAAAGCACTAATTGATAAGATAATTGAAGCCAACCCTGGCGCTATAAAAAATAAAGAAGAAAAGAAGTTTTTTGTGCCTATTACTCAAGCAAAAGAGAGCTTAATTGAAAACGAACACCTTATTACTGAGACTTTGGCTAAAATTTATGCAATGCAAGGCAGTGTAAATAAGGCAGTTAGGGCTTATGAAATATTAAGTTTGAAATTTCCACAAAAAAGTGCTTACTTTGCAACCCTAATTAAAAATTTAAAAGAAAACCAATAAAACCAATAAATATGATTTTTTCGATTTTGATAATTTTAGTATGTATTTTATTAATATTAGTAGTATTAGTACAAAATAGTAAAGGCGGCGGTATTCAAAGTCAGTTTGGCGCAGCTACCCAAATAATGGGTGTAAAACGTGGTACCGAGTTTATTGAAAAAGCAACTTGGGGTTTAGCTATTACCTTAATAGTATTAAGTGTATTAATGGCTCCAAAAAGTAGCATTACACAAACTACCGATACTGATAGCGGTTCTATAGCTAAAAAGAAAGCACAAAATGCAGTAAGCACACAACAACAAGCGCCTGCGGTAAACACAGCTACTAAATAATACGTTTATAAAATAAAAAAAGCGTTTTGGTTTAACCAAAACGCTTTTTTTATTTTAGTACATTTCTACTCCTTTATTAACTTGTAATTTTTAATTCCATTTTTATCTTTTAGGCATACCAAATAAATTCCTTTTTGTAAGGTGCTAACATCAATACTTTCAATATGTTTAGCATGTTTGTTTAGTATTAGTTTCCCTTCCATATCATAAATACTCACTTCATTAATTGTAAAATCGCTTTTAAATATTAATTCGTTTTGTGTCGGATTTGGGTAAATATAATTTGCAGCGTTTAAATGTTGTTGGTATTTAATACTAGTTGGTGTATAATAACTGCACACACAGTCTGCCCAATGGTTTTGCATGGCTCTATCCCCTAGGCTTTTATATGCCCAGCTATCATTCATATAAACATTATCGGTACATTGTAAATACACCCATTGCCCAACGCTAAATCCACTCGCATTTAAAACATTTACCCAATTACTATCTCTAACACCAGCAGAACTAAAGCTTGTAGTATCTGTATTTACTTGGCTTCCAGTAATATTAATACAGTTATTTAATACGCCATTTAAATTAAAACGTAATTGGGTACTATCATAACCATCACCTTTAAAGGTAATGCTATCGCGGTTTACAGTAACTTGCCCAGTAAAACTATACACCCCTTTTGGAAAATAAATAACGCCTCCTTTATTATTTAAAGCGATAATAGCATTTGCTAATGCACTATTGTTATTCGCAGAGTTTATATTGTTGCCACCATAACTCATAATATTTATAGTTTGGCTATATATAGGCTTAAAGCCTTTAAAACCTGCATCTTGCCAGTTAAAGGTTTTAATAGAATACGATTGGGCAAAATTAACTAGTGTAAAAAAAAATATAATTAATGTGTAGCTAATTTTTTTCATTAGTAAGTAGTATTATTATTTTTGGAGCACAGTTGTTTAATAAAAATAAAGTTACAAAAAATAAATTAAATTTTTGTAACTATCATTTTAAATTGGTTACAGCTTATTAGCGAAAATAAAATTTGTAACTTTTTTTAATACAATCATTATGCAGTTATTAACCACTAAAAAAATAATTGCTATGAGTAATTCAAAAGAAACCCCTCGCCAAAAAATGATAGGTATGATGTACCTTGTGCTAACTTGTTTGCTGGCTTTAAACGTTAGTAAAGAAGTACTGCAAGGTTTTGTCACCATTAACGATAGCATTGAAAATACAAACTCTAACTTTACCGCAAATACTAAATTAACGATGCAAGCCTTTGATGAAGCCATTAAAAAAGGGCATAACGACGCTAAACCTTATTATCAAAAAGCAAAAGAAGTGACAGAACTTACGCAAAAAACGTTTGATTATATTGCTATTTTAAAACAACAGGTAAAACAATATACCGAAGATGTAAAAGGTGCTGATACTATGAATTTAGCACAAATTGAACGTTTAGACGATTACGATAAACCCACCTTTTTTTTAATTGGTAGCGATGAAACAAAACCAAAATCAAGCCAATATTCTGCAACAGAATTACGTGTAACTATTGAAACATTAACCCATCAATTAAATAAAATAATTGATGATATGAAAGATAAAAACGGATTAAAATTACCCGAAAAAGATTATTTAATTTTAAAAGATAAAATTAAATTATTTACGCCCCACAATAATTTTAAAGATAAAGAGGGTAAGCCTCTTACCTGGGAGCTAAAAAATTTTTATAATATGCCATTAGCTGCGGTAGTTACTAATCTTTCAAAAATACAAAGTGATATTAGAAATATTGAAGCTGAAATGGTTACAACTTTTGCCTCAGCATCGGGTAAATTAGCCGTAAAATTTAATCAATTACAAGCCCGTATTGTGCCTGTTAGCCAATATGTACAATTGGGCACCGCCTATACGGCAGATGTTTTTTTATCTGCTTCATCTACCGATTTTACAAACGAAAACATGCAGTTTATTTTAGGCGATGTGGATACAACTACTGGAAAAATTGCTGAAGGGGCTACCATTTTACCCATTGAAAGTGGAACAGGTAAAATAAATATACCAACCAGTGGCGCAGGGCATAAAGAAATAAATGGATGGATAAAATTTAAAGATGGAAATGGTACTAATAAATATTATAAGTATATTAACGAATACATTGTTGCTAATAGTGCGGTTGCTG
>JAYTRS010000472.1:0-9697 GCA_043746065.1 Bacteroidota bacterium
AATACGTTTAATTTTAATGTTCAAGGTGTATATATTAATTCAGCAACATTTAATTGGAATTTTACTGCAGCAGCTACACCAAGTACCGCTACTACGTTAACGGTAAACAATGTAGTGTATAACCAAGCAGGTTTATATTTTGTAAAATTATTAGCCAAACAATATGCTTGCCGCGATTCGTTTATAGATAGTGTTATAGTAATTGGTAGGCCTAAAGCACAAATAAATAATTTAGGTACAAGTTTATGCAACCCAGCTAAAGTAGCGTTTACCAACGGTAGCCAAAGTGAGTTACCACTTAGTTATTTATGGCAATTTAGTAATGGCAACACTAGTACCGCTTTTGAGCCTACACAAGTATTTACACCCTCAGGTATTTATGGCGTTACATTAACTGTAAAAACCACAAGCTTATGTGTGGATACAAGTATTACCTCTGTAAGTAATATTACCGTAAACCCCAGGCCTTATGCAGGTTTTACCTTTAGCCCACAAGTAACTACTATTTTTGACCCTGATATTTATTTTTATAATACTGCTAGTAGCGATGTTATAAATTGGAATTATGCTTTTGGCGATGGCACAGGTACAGGCTATGCCAGCCAAGTGCATACCTATGCTAATTATGGCGATTATGTGGTAACACAAATAGTAAATAACCAATACGGTTGTTACGATACCTTAAAACAAACCGTAAAAATTTTACCCGAATTTAGGTTTTGGATTCCTAATTGTTTTACACCCGACGATAATTTATTAAACGATACATTTATGCCCTTAACCATTGGTGTAATTAATTACGAGTTTGATATTTTTGACCGCTGGGGCGAAAAAATATTTACTACCAAAAACCTTAAACAGGGATGGAATGGCACATACAAAGGGAAAGAATGTAAACAGGATATTTACGTTTGGCGCATTAGTTTTAAAAATGTAGTTAGCGAAAAAGACGAAATACATTACGGGCATGTAACCTTGTTACGGAATTTATAGTTGAGAAGATTTAATTTACAAGCTAGTAATATCAGGGTCATCACTAAAGTAAACAGGCTCATTATTATCTGCACTAATCACTAAAATTTTTTCATTTGGAATTTTTATATTTAAATCTTTAGCATTTTTCCAAGTTGCTTTGCCAACAACGGCAATAGTTTCTCCCTCTTCTAAAATACCTTCTTTATAATTAAGCTCTCTATTAAATCCAAATACCGTACTTTCTTCATTATGTCTTTCCAAAAATTTTTCTAAATTATCTTTTGCATCTAATAGAAAACCAGACCAATATTCTTTGTCCATAGTTAAATAGCTTTCCATTAACTTAGTATCTATAATTGCATAGTCTTTTCCATCTATAATTATTACGTTCCTAGAAACTTTTTCCTCAATATCTTTAGTTAAATTAATTTCGATGACATTTTTGCTTCGCCTGTCACTTTCTTCTACAATTATGTGATAATAAACACATTTTCTTTTAGAAAGTGGTGCAATTAATGGATTGCCGATATATTTTATTTTACCTTTAATTTTTACAACCTCTCCGTCTACTACTTTAGAAATTTTTTTTGATTTTATATTTTTAAGTTTATTTATAACAATTGCTTCTTTTGTAAAAAAGAAAAAGTAAATAGGGAAACCTATAACTAAAGCAATTACAATAAAAACAATAAGAGTACTCATAAAAAATATTTATATTCGTTTAAACTCCAATTTTATCATTTATAATTTTTAATATTTGGTTTTCTAAGGCAATTGTTTTTTGTTCAATTTCATTTCCTTTAGCAATTATTTCGTTTACAAACTTTTTATCAGTATAGCCACTTGCGTTTATACGTACATTCATAAAAGCACCCATTACAGCAGTGCGGGCACACAAAGCGCCAACTCCTGCATCGCTTATGCTGTTTGGGTTACCAACTTCGGCCATAGCTTTTATAATACTTAAACTTTCAAAACTTAATTGCATTACTTTATATGGAATATCAATTGCAAATTTTGTTGCATCTTGTATTGCTTTTGTTCTTGTATTTTTTTCTTCGTCGGTAGTTTTTGGCAATGCAAAGGCTGTCATTATTTTATTAAAGGCGGCAGTATCTGCATCTACTAATTTTAATAATTCATCTTTTAAAGCTTGGCCTTTTTGTGCCCAAGTGCTAAATTCTTCCCATCTATCGTCCCATCCTTTTTTATGCGAACTTAAATTGGCTACCATTGTTGCCAAACTAATTCCTAAACTGCCTACATAGGCACTTATAGACCCTCCGCCTGGCGCAGGACTTTCACTAGCTGTTTCATCGGCAAAGGCAGAAAGGTTCATGCTAATTAATTTAGTCTCTTCTTTGCTTTTTAGTAAATATTCTATAATACGTTCTTCGGGTTTAAAGGGTGCCAGTTCATCTAAACCCATTGATTTTACGGCTATTTTAATTAACTCATGTTCGCTAACGCCAATGCTTCGTTTTTGTTTTAGTAAAAAATATTTGCCTGCATCTAGTAAACTTTTTAAAGGAATTAATCCCACCAATTCACTGCCTGTTACTCTTAATCCACGCTCTGTGGCTTTGTTACAAACTTCATCAAATGCAATATGAACCGGTGTAATATTTATGTTGGTTAAGTTCATTGAAATTTGACACACGCCATATTCTTCAATGTACCAACCAATTGCTTTCACTGCTTTTAAACTTCCAGGCATTGATTTTGGAGAACCATCGGCATTGGTAATAATTTTTCCGGTAACAGCATCGCCTTCGCGTAATACACGCCCAGCTTCGCGCACATCAAACGCAACCGAATTTGCACGACGTGTTGAGGTTGTATTTAAATTAATATTATAGGCCACTAAAAAATCGCGTGCACCAATAACGGTAGCCCCTCGCTTGGCATCGTACTCTTGTGGACCAAAATCGGGTTTCCACTCGGGTAATTTTATTTTCTTAAAAAAGCCTTCGTATTCTCCGTTTCTAATAACCGATAAATTACTTCGAGATTTATTGGTTTGCGCTTCTTCGTATAAATAAATTGGTAAGTTTAATGCTTCTCCCACGCGTTTAGCCAATTGTTGGGCATATTTGGCAGTTTCTTGCATTGTAATATTACTAATAGGTATTAGAGGGCACACATCTGTAGCGCCCATGCGGGGATGTTCGCCTTTATGTTTGCTCATATCAATTAATTCGCCCGCTTTTTTTATTGCCAAAAATGCGGCTTCAATTACTGCTGCTGGAGTTCCAACAAACGTAACAACAGTACGGTTAGTAGCCTTACCTGGGTCAACGTTTAAAAGTTTAACGCCTTCAACACTTTCAATTTGGTTTGTAATTTGTTTTATGATGTTTAAATCAGTTCCCTCGCTAAAATTGGGTACACATTCTATTAATTGTTGCATAATTTTTTTGTTAAATAATATTTAAAGCTATTAAAATTTTAATTTTAAAATCTAAAATTAGTGTTATATTTGTTTAAAATTAGTCTAAATAACAAAAAATGATAAGCGTATTAATAGCAGATAAAAATTTTTTAAGCCGTATTGGTTTAGAGCTTTTAGTAGGCGAATTAAAAGGTTTTGATTTAGTGCCAAGTGTTTGTGGTGATAAACAAGCCTTAATTAGCCAATTACAGTTATCAAAACCTAATTTATTAATTACAGATTTTACATCGTTAGGTATTACCATTGAGGAGTTAAAAGCTATTTCAAAAAAATACTCAAAAACTAAGTTTTTATTAATTACCGAAATTTTATCAAAAACAGAACTTTCTCAAATATTAAAAACAAATATTACCTCTTATCTTTTAAAAGATTGTGATAAAGCCGAAATTTTAGAAGCAATAAATTCTACCATTAAAAACGAAAAGTTTATTTGTGGTAAAATTGCAGGTTATTTAACAGCAGAAGAAGAAATTAATACAACCAATACATTTATAAAATCGTTAAATTGTGATGGCATTGGCGTTACAGAGCGCGAAATAGATGTTATACGTGGCATTGCCGAAGGGTTAAGCAATAAATTAATTGCTGATAAATTATCGTTAAGTACACACACGGTAAACACACATCGCAAAAATATTATGAGCAAATTAGGGGTGTGTAACACTGCTGGTATTGTTATGTTTGCTGTAAAAAATCAGTTATTAGAAACTAATTTTAGTTTGCATTAATTTTTTTTAGTACTTACCATCAGCAATTTTTTGAAATACACCGCCCCAATTAATCCAACCATCTTTTTTTGCTAATCTTACAAAAACCATGTTTGTTTTTGGAGCTACATAAATATATTGTCCTAAAAAACCTTCAGCAAAAAAATTGCCATCAGGCGTAATAACTGCATTTAATTCTTTTCCTTCTTTATTTTTTACCGTTTTTAAAACATAAGGTTTGCGAAGTTTAACAGTATCTTTTTCAGGATATACATAACGTGTGTGCCACCATTGGTTGGAGTATATAAAATCATTTTTTGTATCGGTAAATGTAACAGATTGCGTTACCCAATTTTGTGGTACTAATTGTGTGCCTTGCCAATTGCCTTTGTTTAAGTATAAACGTCCAAATTTCGCAAAATCTTTAGCACGTGCATTAATACAACAAAAAGCTTTTTCTGTTTGGTGTTTTTTACTGTCAACACTCCAACTGGCATCAAACTCACAGCCAATGGGCGCCCAAATTTTTTCTTGTAAATAGGCGGCTACTGGTTTGCCCGTGGCATTTTCAATTATTAAACCTAAAAGTTGTGTGTTTAAGCTAATGTATTCAAATGTTTTTCCAGGCGCTTCTTTTATTTTTAAATGACGGCAATATTTTTTTAAATTTTTACCGTAATAATATTTTGCTACATCACCAAAAGGGTTAATGTAACTTTCAACAGATTTAAGACCCGAACGCATATCCAATAAATGTTGAATGGTAATGTTTCCAAATTTTGTTTTATCTAAATCGGGTAAGTAAGTTGTAATTGGCTCGTTGGTGTTTTTAATAAAACCTTCGCCAATAGCAATACCCAATAAAGCAGAAATGTAAGATTTAGCCATAGAAAAAGAAGGTACAATAGACGATACGTTGTATTTTGGCGCATGCCATTGGTATAAAATACTGTCGTTACGAATGGCTAAAAAAGCTACTGTGCCTGTGTTTTTTAAAGCTTCATCAAACGTATATTCTTTTGTTTTTTTAGTAAATTTTTTTGGAAGTTTTAATACTGAAGAAGATTGTTCTCCTTCAAAAAAATAAAATGGCTGAGTAGATTTTATTAAATCTTTTTTTGGAAACTTTTTATAATCGTTTATATCTGCAAAATTATAAATAAAAAAACGCCCCACATGGCACGATTGACAAGCAATGGAAAGTAATAGTATAAAAAATAACCTCTTCATAATTTATTTAAAAAAATCATTTAAAGGGTTACTAATACAACCGTTTGGCTGATTGATTTGCAATAATTCGCAAATGGTGGGTGCAATTTGTGTAATAGTTGTATAGTTAAACGAGCTACCTTTTTTAATACCATTACCATAAAATAAAACTGGAACGTGGGTATCGTAATTATAACCTGCGCCGTGTGTGGTGCCTTTTTCGGCATAATCCATCCAGGCTGCATTTAAAATAAAACACACATTGCCACTTAATTTATGATTGTATCCATTTTGCAAAAGTGCTTTGTAATCGTTGTTTTCAAAGGCATTGTACTTCATTATATCTGAAGGGTAAGCCTCGGCAATGCCTGTAATGGTAATTAAATAATTGGCTAATTTTTGTTCAACATCATTTTTATTTAATTTTAAGTTTTCTATTTTTTTATCGTTTAAAAATAGTTGCATATTACTCATATTAACAAATAAACTACTATCGTTATAATTGTTTTGAAAATATTTTTTTAAATCCTTTACTAAAACTTCTTCTTTTAAATAACCTGCGGGTATTTTATTATCTTTTAAATGATTGGGCACATCGGCTCCGCCATGGTCGGCTGTTAAAAAAACGGTGTAATTATTTTTACCAACTTGTTTATCTAAGGCGTTTAATAATTCTTCTAAATCTTTATCTAAACGCAAATAAACATCTTCTATTTCAACTGCACGAGGACCATAACTATGGGCTACGATATCAGTACTCGAAAAACTAATACAAAATAAATCGCACACCTCATCTTTACCCAATTGTTCGTTTATTAAACATTCAATAGCTACATCTTTTGTAATGCTATTGCCATAAGGTGTGGCGCGAATAATACCTACATTGTTTTTATTTAAATTCGTTTTATAATCGTATGGAAAAATTGGTTTTTCTTTTTTATTAGGTACACTTTCGTAACGGTTATCATCAGCAATTGAATTTGTATAACTCTCTATGGGGTATAAGGTATTCCAACCTTTTTGCAAATATTGATTAGGTATTTTTTTAGCGTTAAAATCACTCAACCATTTGGGCAATTCACTAATATACCAAGATGACGAAATAAAATCACCACTCTGTTCATCAAACCAAAAAGCTGCATTGGCAGCGTGCCCCGCTGGTAAAATAGAACTTCTATCTTTTAAAGCTACTCCAAAAACTTTTGAAAGGTTGTTAGAACTCATTTTTAATTCGTCGCCAATGGTACTTGTTAGTTGATTTTTGGGCGACATTAAACCTGCTTTAGTTGTGCTACCTACAGTCTTTACAGTTGTGTCTTGCACACAATAGGTTTCAATAGTATTTGTTTTTACAAACCAATCGTTAGCAATTATGCCATGTGTACGAGGTGTAGTACCCGTGTAAATACTACTATGCCCTGGGCCTGTATAAGTGGGAATATAATTAAAATGTGCATTTTTAAAATAATAACCATCGCTTACTAAACGTTTAAAACCACCATTACCATATCTATTCCAATAACGATAAATATAATCGTTACGCATTTGGTCAACCACAATACCAACTACTAATTTTGGTTTTGTGTTTACGACAGATGTTTTTGTTTGAGAAAACAGTAGCGTACTATAAATTAGTATTAAAAAACAAATTACTTTTTTTTGAAACATACAGCGATTAATAATTTTAATAGATAAATAATTACGAGTAAATAATTGTGTTAAGTATTACACCTACTCTGCTAAAATTAAATTTAATTTACGTATTTGTTCGGGTGTGCCTAATACAAATATTTTTGAATGGGGAATTATTTTTGTATCGGCACTTGGGTTTACAATATATTCGCCCATTGCCGTTTTAAAACCAATAATGTTAGCGCCACTTTTATTTCTTATTTCTAATTCTTTTAAGGTTTTGTTTTTTAAGGTATCGTTAATTCTATCAAAGGTAATTTCCTCTAAATTATTATTGTCGCCTCCTTGGGCTGTAATATAATCTACAAACTCCATTACGTCGGGTTTCATTACAAGGCTTGCCATGTGAGCGCCACCAACTTTATCGGGCATTATTACATTATTAGCGCCAGCAATTTTTAATTTAGCATCACTACCATCATCGCTAGCGCGTGATATTATGGTTAGTTTAGAATTTAAATTACGAGCGGTTAATACAATAAATAAATTATCTGCATCAATTGGTAGAGTGGTGATTAAGGCTTTTGCTCTTAATATACCAGCTTTTAAAAGGGTTTCATCTTGTGTGCCATCACCATTTAAAACCAAATCGGCAAACTTATGACTAACAGAAGTGGTAATTTTATCGTTATTTTCTACTACAACAAAACGTTTGTCGTGTTTTTTTAATATTTGTGCTGCTTGGCGTCCGTTACGGCCGTAGCCACAAATTATTACGTGGTCGCTTAATTTATCTATTGCTGATGTCAATTTTTTATTTTTATAAAATTGGTTAAATTCTCCGTCAATTACAAATTTAGTAATAGCACTAACGGCATAAGCAAATGTACCAAAACTTGTTATAATTAAAAAGGATGTAAAAATTTTTCCGCCGGTACTTAATGGTTCTACTTCGCCATAACCAACGGTAGCAATAGTTATAACGGTCATATAAAAAGCATTAAATGGCTTATAATTATCAATTAATATATAGCCAATAGTGCCAATAACTAGTAAACCCAATAAAACAAATAGTGGGATTAAAAATCGGTAATATCCTTTAAAAAAATTTATCACTTAAAATAATTAATGCCCTTTTATATTGGTATTAACATACTCTGCTATAGCATTGGCCTGCTCATCATTAACAGCAGCAGCGGGCATTGCATTTTTACCATGCTTAATTACAGCTTTTATGGCTTCAATATCTAATACTGTTGCAGTTATATCTTTGGCACCTGCCATGCCTAATTTACCATCGCTTCCATGGCATAACTTACAATTGTTTTCATAAAGGGCTTTACCATCGTTACTTGCTATTTCAATAGTATCTTTTGGTATAGCTTTGCGTTTATGGTAAACTTCAGCCAAACCAAATGCTCCAGTAATTAATAATAAACTTAGCGCTGCTAATAGTTTGTTATGTTTTCTAAAGCCAATAACGGCAATGGGTATTGATCCAAAAACCATTATTAATTTTATCCAAAATAAATAATCAAACTTGCCTCCAAAAGGTAATTGCGTAATTAAGTAAATGCCTGTGCCTAAAAATAAAAAACTTACAATTATTTCAAACAGTTTTATTTTTTTACTAAAGGTGGTAAGTAAATCGTTTTTATTACTCAACAGTAAAACTGTTTTTATAACGTAAATTAATAAAAATAAGGTAACAACTAAATAGTGGGTGTGTAAAATGCCTTTATACATAAATATTATAATTTTTATGTGTAAAATTAATAATAAATGGCACAATTAAAAGATAAATCAAATTAGCTTTTTTACAATATCTCATTAACTTTGGCTTTGTATGAAAAAAATATATTTTAGCATTTTATTTTTAATTTTTATTACAAGTAAAATCGTTTCGCAAAGCACATTTCCTACAAATGGCGCACCATTTAATACTCATAGTATTTATGCTTTTACTAATGCTACTATTATTGTAGATTTTGAAACTACTTTAAAAAATGCAGTATTAGTAGTACAAAATGGTAAAATTTTAAATGTGGGCGAAAAATTAGAAATTCCAAAAAACGCCATTGTTTATGATTTAAAAGGTAAATTTATTTACCCCTCGTTTATTGATATTTACAATGATTATGGCATGCCCGAAGCTAAACCACACCTGCGTAATGGTTTTACTGGCCCACAACCAGAAAGTAATGTAAAAGGAGCTTATGGCTGGAATCAAGCCATTAAAGCCGATTTAGAAGCGCACAGACTTTTTTTGCATAATAAAGATAAAGCCGAAGAGTTAAAAAAAATAGGTTTTGGTGCGGTAGTAACTTGCCCTAAAGATGGTATTGTAAGAGGCAGCGGCGCATTAGTATTATTAAACATCACAAAAGAAAATGAAAGTATTTTAACTGATAAAGTTGCAGGCTATTATGCATTAAACAAAGGTAGCTCCACACAAGATTACCCGAGCTCATTAACTGGTTGTATTGCTTTGCTTCGCCAAACCTATTACGATGCCCAATGGTACGCTTCGGCAAACTCAGGTATACCAAATAAAACGGAGTATAACATTAGTTTAGATGCCTTTAATAAATTACAGTTATTACCAAGTATTATTGATGGTAACGATAAATTTAACGACTTACGTGTAGCAAAAATTGGTAAAGAGTTTAACGTAAAATACATTGTAAAAGGTGGCGGTAACGAATACCAACGTATTAACGAT
>JAYTRS010000473.1:0-9693 GCA_043746065.1 Bacteroidota bacterium
TTTCAACATTTACGTTTGTTATGGTTTCTTCAATGCCTAATAAGGTGCAACCTTTATCTAATTCTATAAATTTATTTTCGTATAATAAGATGGGGGCATTATGCCCAGCGTTAATATAAGTTAATTGCTGGCTTTTGGTGTTTAATTTTCCTAAAAATAGCGATACGAATTTTTCGTTTTTAGCATTAGTAATTACACGTTTATTTAATTCAATTATAATATCTTTTAAATTATGTGTGTAATTTATTAAGCTATGCAAGGTGGCTTGTATATTACTCATCAACAAAGCTGCGGCCACACCTTTTCCGCTTACATCGGCAATACAAAAAATAAATTCGTGGTTATTTAATTGTATAAAATCATAGTAGTCACCCCCAACTTGTTGATGCGGCAAATATTTTGCAGCAACGTGCAGTGTTTCGTTGCTTGGTAAATATTGCGGAAAAAGCATTTGTTGCATACTTTGTGCTAATTCTAATTCTTTTTTTATTTGTGCACGCTGTATATTTTCTTTGTACAATTTTTTATTTTCGATAGAAACAATAATAATATTTGTTAACGTTTGCACATAAGGCAAATGTTTAATGGCGGCACTTAATTCTAACTTTTCTTGATTTACATCACCCAATAAAACATAAGCCAGCGGTGTTTTTTTATGAAATACAGGAATAACAATTTCAAAGTTTTTACTTAATTCTCCTTTACTATACGCAATAGTTTCAATTTCGTTAATGGCTAATAACTCATTTTCAAATGTAATGTGATTAAATTCTTTATCAATACCATATTTTAAAAGGCATCTCCAATCGGTATCAAAACTAAATAAAATTAATTTCCCTACTTCTAAACGGTTTTCTAAAATATCTTGATATAAATCTAAAAGTTGCGAGGTAGAGAAATTATTATTTATTGCTTTTGTTACCTCCAGCAAGGCATTCAATTTTAAATCTTGAATGTGTTTTTGTAGTACTATTTTGCTATTTTCTGTCACGTTAAATAAACGGCTTCTTTACCTTTTTTACTAAAATCGGCTTCAATATGTTCTTGTAAGGTAGTGCTTAGTCGTAAACCAACAAAATCAGCTTTTACCGGAAAATTAGTATGGCTTCTATCTACCAAAATAACAGTACTAAGTTTTTTTAAAGGTTTATCTAAAAATAATTTAACCGCATACATTAATGTTTTACCACTGTTTAAAACATCATCTACCAAAATAATAGTTTTATTTACAAACGCTTTTTCGTCAATATCAATTACAGGATTATTTTGCCAAGGTTTATCTTTATTAATTTTTATTTTACCTAAATTAATTTTTAAGTTTGAAATTTCTTTTAGTTTATTAGTTAGCTCAACTGCAACTTTATAGCCATTTCCATCAATTCCGACTACTAAAATTTCTTTTTCTGAAAAATTATTTTCATATACCTCGTAAGCCAAGCGATTAAGCTTTTGCTGTATTTGAATGGTGCTTAATATTTTAACCTTATTGCTCATTTTTTTTAGGTAAAAATTATTTATAATTTTTAATAAGTTGTTTTAAAGTTTGTTTTACTTTATCGTTAGGCTCGCATAGAGGTAAACGTAAATAGCGTTCGCAAATATTTAAAATATTTAGGGCTTCTTTAATGCCGCCAGGGTTTCCATCTAAAAAAAGTTGATCGGTAATATCCAATAATTTATACTGTAATATTTGAGCCTCAGTAAATTTGTGTTTTAAACATAAACGTACCATTTCGCTATAATCTTTTGGGAACGCTTGGGCAACAACTGAAATAACTCCTACTCCTCCAGCAGCAATTACAGGCAATGTCAAATTATCATCGCCACTAATTACCATAAAATCTTTTGGTTTATTTTTAATTATTTTCATTATTTGTTCTATACTTCCGCTAGCTTCTTTTGTGGCAACAATGTTTTTAAAATCTGTTGCTATTTTAACCTGCGTTTCCCACGTAACATTGCTTCCCGTTCTACCAGGCACATTGTATAAAATAATATCTTTTTTTGTGCTTTTAGCTACTGCTTTATAATGCTCGTAATACCCTTGCTGGTTAGGCTTATTGTAATATGGTGCAACTGATAAAATAGCTTCAAAATTTTTTAAATCTGTTTTTTTTATGGTATCAATTACCTCAGAAGTATTGTTACCACCAATTCCTAAAACCAAAGGTAATTTATTAGAATTTGCTTTTACGATTGTGTTAATTACTAATTGTTTCTCATCTTTTGTTAAAGTGGCTGTTTCGCCAGTTGTACCAAGCGCTACAATATATTCTACTTTACCATTATGTAAATGTTTTACTAAATTTGTTAAGGCTTTTGTATCAACACTGCCTTTTTTTATGAAGGGAGTAACAATAGCAACACCTGTACCTATTAAATTTTTATTTCTCATTTTATACTACTATTAAATATTTTGCCAACCATGTATTTTTTAAAGGTTGTTCCCAGTTTTGTAATTCGTTTTGATTGGAAATGGATGTATTGTAAACAATTGTATTTTCGTTAATTGTATTAGTTTGTAACAACTCCTTTATTTTTGATGAATGAACAACAGAAACATCATCCTTAATTTTGTAGGCTATTAATAATCGATTTAATAACTCTACATTAAACTGCGTTTCAATTTGTTTAATAAAATGCGTTAACTTATCGATACTACAGCCACTTGCACTGGTAACTTCCTCATTAACTTTGACAATAATTATCTGATTTTTATAAATTTCGAAACTCCCCATAAGCTTTTGTTCATGGGCTGTCCAGCTGGTTACAAATTTCGTACCTGCTTCTGTAATTAAATTTAATTCATCAACAGATAATGATTTATTAATAATATACGTCCAAGCTCTATTCATTTTAAAATGTAGGATTAATTCCGGTGTAATTATGTGGCGTAATATTCTTTAATTCTTGCTTCACCGCATCACTCACCTTTAAGTTTGCAATAAAATCAGAAATAGATTTTTGTGTAATATGAGTATTTGTTCGTGTTAAATCTTTCAATGCTTCATAAGGTTTGGGGTAACCTTCTCTTCGTAAAATAGTTTGTATGGCTTCGGCAACAACCGCCCAATTATTTTCTAAATCGTTTACTAAAGCCTGTTCGTTTAAAATTAATTTATTTAAACCTTTTAAAATACTACTATACGCAATTAACGAATGTGCTAAAGGCACGCCAATATTTCGTAACACGGTGCTATCGGTTAAATCTCTTTGTAGGCGCGAAATTGGTAGTTTTGCTGATAAATGTTCTAAAATGGCATTTGCCATACCTAAATTACCTTCCGCATTTTCAAAATCAATGGGATTAACTTTGTGAGGCATTGCACTCGAACCTATTTCGCCTTCTTTTAATTTTTGTTTGAAATAATCTATACTAACATAAGTCCATACATCGCGACAAAAATCAATTAAAATAGTATTAATACGTTTTAAAGCATCGCAATAAGCAGCTAAATTATCGTAATGCTCAATTTGAGTTGTAAATTGTGAACGTGTTAATCCTAAATTTTTATTTACAAAGTTATTTCCAAATTCAATCCAATTTTTGGTTGGGTAAGCAATTTGATGTGCATTGAAATTACCCGTAGCACCACCAAATTTTGCAGAATAAGGAATGGCGTTAAATTGATTGAGCTGAAGAGTTAATCGCTCAACAAACACATAAATTTCTTTTCCCAATTTAGTGGGCGATGCAGGTTGTCCATGTGTACGTGCTAATAAGGTAATATCTTTCCATTCTTTACTTAGTGTAGTTAATTTAGTTATAACATCATTAATGTGAGGAGAAATTTTTTGATTGGTTGCATCTTTTAAAGATAATGGAATGCTGGTGTTATTTATATCTTGAGACGTTAAACCAAAATGAACAAATTCTAAATAATTTTGTAAGCCTAACTGGGTTAATTTTTCTTTAACAAAATACTCTACCGCTTTTACATCGTGATTGGTAATTTTTTCGGTTTCTTTAATTTTTAAAGCATCATCGGTAGAAAAATTTTTATAAATATTTTTTAATGCATCTTTTTTTTGAGCATCTAATTTTGGGAGTTGTTCTAAACCAAAATCGCTTAAGGAAATAAAATATTCTATCTCAATTAATACACGGTATTTAATTAATCCAAATTCCGAAAAATAAATATCTAAAGGCTCGGTTGTTTTTCGATAACGCCCATCAATAGGAGAAATAGCTGTTAATTGATTAATTTGCATAAAAAGTATTAAAAAGTAAATTTACACATTTAATTTATTATAAATAAACCTTTAAAACCTCTTAAAGAGTGTTTAAAATGTGAGCTAGTTGATGGGTTAAATTTTTACGGCTATACTTAGCTATTTCGGTTTCGGTTCTATTTGTTATTTGATTATTAAATACGCTTAAAATATTTTTTTCTAAGTCAATCTCATCTTCAAAATCACTAATTAAACCCACTTGGGTTTGATGGATTATTTTTGCCAAATCACCATTATGTGGCCCAATTGCCAAAACAGGCACATTTGCTAACATATATTCAAAAAATTTACCTGTTAAAATACCTTTTGCATTTTTGGTATTGTTTACTAATAATAATAAAATTTTGCTTTTTTGTTGCTCGTTAATTACCTCGTTGTGTGGCAAATAATCTATTTTGTACACATATTTACTTAAACCAAACGCTTGTATTTGCTCTTTTACATATATATCTATTTTGCCAACTAATTTTATTTGTAGTTGTTTTTCAAAACTTGGATTTTCTTTAATTAGTTTACTTAACACCTTCCAAAGTACTTGTGGATTACGATCTTTAACCAAAGTACCAATGTGAGCAATACTAAATTTTTCGTCTTTAATTACAGTATTACTTTTAATATCTTCATTATCAAAACCGTTGGTTATTACTTTAAATTTATTTACGTCTTTACCTCCTGAGTTTTTATAAAATTCTAAAAACTCATCGCTCATTGTTTGCCCCACACTTAAAACACAATTAGCTTGTGTTATTACGTTTAATTGCTGTTGGTGATGTTTTTTATTGGCCCATTTGCTTAGCATTAATTGTTCGTAAAAATCAATGTTTGTCCAAGGGTCTCTAAAATCAGCAATCCATTTTATAGTTGGATGGTGCTTTTTCAATCCTAAAGCAATTAAATGCATACTGTGAGGAGGGCCACTACTAATAATATAGTTAATAGTGTTATTTTTAAGATATTCATCTAAATACTTTATGCTTGGTTTTATCCAGTATTTTCGAGCATCTGGTATAAAAAAATTTCCTCGTATCCATACGCTAATTTTTTGTGTAAAACCTGTTTTTTTAGTTTCGTTTAAAAACGAAGCATTTATTTTATCGTCTTTTTTTCGTCCAATAAACTTTTTATAAATACTGTAAGGTTCCCATATTGGAGTTTTTAAAACGGTAATATTATCTGGCACATCAGTTTGCAAACTCGTATCAATTACAGGTATTTCGCCATTAAGCGCTGTGTAAACAATGGGTTGGTAACCAAAATTTTGTAAATATTTAACAAACTTAAGCCAACGTTGTACACCAGCACCGCCACTTGGTGGCCAATAGTAAGTGAGTATTAATATTTTTTGCATATAATACCCAAAGTTAAAAATAAATTAGTGTCAAAGGCTTAAATTATATTTAAATATTATTTTAATATCTATTTTATTTGTTCATCTAATGCTTTATCATAGAAGTAAAGTAGCATAACGGCCATCATATCCTGTTCGGTTTTAGTATGATTATTAGTAATGCAAATTAATTGGTATTGATGATTTTTAAAAAGTGTTATTCCTGTTTTGCTTGAGAATATTTCAATTTTTTTTAAACCGACTTGGGTAGTATAATTTTTTATATGAGAGGTAAATAAAACAGAATCTGCAGTAATATCTTTTAAAATTAAAGCTTCGCAAAACGGATGAACGTGCACGCTTGCATAATGTAATTGTGTGGTATAGGGAATTGCTAGCATTGAAGTTACATTGTAACGAACGGTATCTATATTTTTTTTAATAATCCAATGACCAGTATATGTTTTGCCATCCATAGTTTGTTTTATATATGCAATAGATGCCATGGCTGGGCGGCAATCGTGATTAATGTTAAGTTTAGAAATAGAATTCTGTGTTGTATCAACCTTAACCATAATATTTACAGTACGTTTAAATAGTGGTTTTAGTGGTTTTTTAATGTTTTCATTGCGTATAAATTTTAATTTAATTTTGTGTTTTACATATAACGATGGCTTTTTAATATTATGATTTAATACTTGTGTGGCAACAGAAACATTATCATGCGAAAGTATAGGCATTCCAAACCCATCCGGAAAACTAATAGATGTTTGCCCTTGGGTAAGCGTTATTAAACGTGTATTAAATATTTCGGTATTATTATTTAGTGATTGTGCTATTGATCCATCAAAATTATTGTGGCACATAAAGTCGTTTGATAAACTATTTTTAGCGCTTTTATCCGTTACCAAAATTTCATAATCTGTTAACCAAACTGTTTTATTTTTAAACGAATTATCTAAATTAAAATATAGCACAGCAAAAGGCCCAGTCATAGACTTATAAATTCTATCAACATAAAACGGTGGCGAAATAATTTCTAATTCTTCTTTTTGCGAATAGTACAAATTAGTATCACTAACAACACTCTTTCTAATAATAACCCATTCTTTATTTTTTTCTACAAAATAAAGTTTAATTTTCTCTTTAATTGTTTTAAAATTAAAAAAAACAACCGTTGTAATTAAAATAAATATTAATCCTATAGAGTAAAGGGTAGTAATAGTTTTTTTATTATTTAAGCTCATAATTTTTTGTACTTAAAAAAGCGTTAAATATGATGGTATTTTTCGCCTTTTAAAATAGTAAACGCTCTGTACAATTGTTCTAAAAAAAACAAACGTACCATTTGATGCGAAAACGTTAATTGCGATAAAGCAATTTTATAATTAGCACGTTTATAAATTTCTTCAGAAAAACCAAAAGGTCCGCCAATTATAAACACAATACGTTTTATTGATGCATTTTGCTTTTGTAATATAAATTTAGAAAACTTTTCGGAAGTAAACTCAATGCCATTCTCATCTAATAAAATCAAATAGTCATCCGCCAAAATTTGTGAAAAAATAAGCTTCCCCTCCTCTACTTTTTGCTCGTTAAAAGTACGTTGCCTAATGTTTTTTGGCACACTTATTGTAATAATATCAAGAGTAATATAGTTTTTTAAACGTTTTGTATAAATATCAATACCTTCAATTAAGTAACTGTCTTGCGTTTTATCTATTTGAACAAGTAAAATTTTCACCGTATAAAATTGCAAAAAATAATTAACTTTGTATTACATGCAACTCACAATAAAAATATTTTTTTTTCTTTTTGGTTTCCTTTTTTCTGCAGGCGATGTGACAGACGATATCATTATTGCCATTAAACAAAGTAAAACTACTGAATTGGTAAAATATTTTGACGAAAAAGTATCTGTAAAAATTATTAATCAAGAAGATGTGCTAAGTAAACAACAAGCCGAAGCAAATATTAAATATTTTTTTGAAAAACATTCTGGCAAAGCCTTTACGTCAACACATACAAGTATAATAAATAATACTACACAATATATTACTGGAAATTTAGAAACTACAAATGGAAAATTTAAAGTAGCTATTTTAGTGCGTAGAAATTTGATTACTCAATTTAGAATAGAAACCGATAATGATTGATTTTATTAAACTTCACAAAAACCATTTTAATTTTAATGCTTTTGTTTTAGCCGCTTTAGCCGAAGATATTGGCAACGGCGACCATACAGCACTTTCAACTATTCCAAAAACACATAAAGGCAAAATGCACTTGTTGGTAAAAGAAGATGGAATTATTGCAGGAATTGTAGCCGCACAAAAAATTTTTAATCTTATTGATAAAAAAATAAAAGTAACTACTTTATTAAAGGATGGGCAAAAAGTAAAAAAAGGCAATATTGCTTTTTATGTTGAAGGCAATACCCAAAAACTATTAACTGCTGAGCGCTTGGTATTAAACATTATGCAGCGTATGAGTGGCATAGCTACTAAAACTCATTATTTACAAAGTTTATGCAAAGGTACAAGTGCAAAAGTAATTGATACTCGTAAAACAACGCCTGGCTTTCGTTTTTTCGAAAAATGGGCAGTGGTAATAGGTGGCGGTGCTAATCATCGTTATGGCTTATTTGATATGATTTTAATAAAAGATAATCATATTGATTTTGCTGGTGGAATTATTAAAGCCATTGACGCTGCTAATAATTATTTAAAAACTAATAAATTAAAATTACCCATTGAGGTTGAAACACGAACAATAGATGATGTTAAACAAATAATTGCACATGGCAAAGTACAACGCATTATGTTAGATAATTATTCGCCAGCACTAACCTTACAGGCCGTTAAATTAATTAAGGGCAAATTTGCAGTAGAATCGTCAGGAGGCATTACCGAAAAAAATATTGGTAATTATGCCAAATGTGGTGTTAATTTTATTTCGGTTGGTGCATTAACACACCACATTAAGAGTTTAGATTTAAGTTTAAAAGCAATATAATTTCATATAATTGCGCTATTACTTTTATTTATAACAAAAAAGCCCTGTATTTCTACAAGGCTTTAACAAGTCGGGGCGGCCAGATTCGAACTGACGGCCTCCACGTCCCAAACGTGGCGCGATACCGGACTACGCTACGCCCCGAAACTCAAAATTTGAGATGGCAAATATACACTATTATTTAAAAAAACAAAAATATATTTTTTTGTTTTTACACCTTGTCATAAAACAGTAACTTAGACGAATTTATGTCGCAACAACAAATTTTAATTTTCGATTTTGGTTCTCAATACACTCAGCTAATTGCCCGCCGTTTAAGGGAGTTAAATGTGTATTGCGAAATCCATCCTTACAATAAAATACCACAAATTACTCCTAATATTATGGGGGTTATTTTAAGCGGAAGCCCCCACTCTGTTAGAGAAGAAACCCCACCAAAGCCTAATTTAGAAGCCATAAAAGGCAAATTACCTTTGTTAGGTGTGTGTTATGGCGCGCAATTTTTAGCCCATTTTTATGGTGGTGAAGTTGGAAAATCGAATACTAGAGAGTATGGTAGGGCAAATTTAGATTTTGTTGATAATTCAAACATTCTTTTAAAAAATATATCGCAAAACTCACAAGTTTGGATGAGCCATGCTGATACTATTTTAACTGCGCCTGCAAATTATAAAATAATTGCAAGTACGCACGATGTAAAGGTGGCGGCTTTTGCTGTTGAAAACGAAACTACTTTTGGTATTCAATTTCATCCCGAAGTTTACCATTCTTCTGAAGGTGCTCAGCTATTAAAAAACTTTGTGTTTGATATTTGTAAATGTAAAGGCGATTGGACTCCTACGGCTTTTGTAGATACGACTATTACTTCACTAAAAAACACAATTGGTAACGATAAAGTAATTTTAGGATTAAGCGGTGGTGTGGATAGCAGTGTAGCAGCTATGTTGTTACATAAAGCCATTGGCAAAAACTTACATTGTATTTTTGTTGATAATGGTTTATTGCGTAAAAACGAATTTGAAACTGTGTTAGAATCATACAAACACATGGGCTTAAATGTAAAAGGTGTTAACGCAAAAAAAATATTTTATACTGCATTAGATAAAGTTACTGACCCA
>JAYTRS010000474.1:0-3115 GCA_043746065.1 Bacteroidota bacterium
AAATTAAAATTGCCACAGAAGATGATCTTTTACAATTTAATAAAAAAATAAATAATAAAATTACTCGTAGTTTACAGCGAAATTTCCCATCATTATATACCTATTTGCTAGCTGCCGAAAGTGGTAGTACTTATAATTTGGCATTTCAATCATATCCAAAAAATACATACTTAAATGGTTTTTGGCAAAGCGAAAAATATTTTGAAAACTGTAACGAACAAATAAAAAATGACTTTAAATTAAAGAAATTAATACCTAACGAATTACAAGTTATTTTAAAAGAAATTCAAAACTCAAACAGTATTTCAATACATGTAAGAAGAGGAGATTATGTAGCTTTAAAATCTGCAAATGAATTTCATGGTATATGTAGTATAGACTATTATAAAACCGCAATTAGCTTAATAGCACAAAAAAACAATAATATTAAATTATATATATTTTCTGATGATATAGATTGGTGTAAACAAAATTTTGAATTTAATTTTCCTATACATTTTGTAGAGCATAATTTAGAATCCTATTGGGATATGTTTTTAATGAGTAATTGCAAACATAACATTATTGCCAATAGTAGCTTTAGCTGGTGGGCCGCTTGGTTAAATCAAAATACCAAAAAAACAATTATCGCACCTAAAGTTTGGTTTGCAGATGCTACTATTAATACGAATGATTTAATTCCTATGCAATGGATAAAAATTTAAATCAAGTACAATTAGTTTCAGTTGTAATGGCCGTTTACAATGGCGAAACTTATTTACGTGAAGCAATTGATAGTATATTAAATCAAACATTTACTAATTTTGAATTTATTATTATTAATGACGGCTCTACTGATAAAAGCCTTTCAATTTTAAAATCATATACTGATAATAGGATTATTTTAATTAATAATGAAGTAAACAAAGGCTTAATTTACTCATTAAACAAGGGAATTGAAATTGCAAAAGGTGAATATATTGCGCGTATGGATGCTGACGATATTTGTTTACCAAATAGATTTAGCGAACAATTAAAAGCGTTTCAGTCTCAACCAAATACAATAGTTGTAAGCTCTAATTATTATTTATTAAACAACAATACACTTTCTCTTATAGAAACTAATTATACTAATTATGCATTAAAAGCCCTTTTATTATTTACACCTTGCTTTTGTCATCCCACTGTGATGATAAAAAATATACTTAAAGAAAAAAATTTATTTTACAACAAAGAATTTATTCATGCTGAAGATTATAAATTATGGACTGATTTAGCCTTTTGTGGTGATTTTTATAATGTAACAATTCCGTTACTTAAATACCGTTCTCATCCCACTCAAATAAGTACTTTAAATAAAAATACACAGTTACAATTAAGTTCTGATATTCGTAAGAAATATTTATACAATTTAGGGTTTAATTTATCAGACCAGCAGTTTAAAACATTAAATTTTATTGGGAATAACGAATTTATAAATCAAAAAAATACATTAGTTGAAATTGAAAATTGTTTAAATGAATTAATTAATCAAAACAATACTCATAAAAAATTTGACGCAGAACAATTTAATAAAGTAATATTTAAGTTTTGGTTAGATAGCTGTGGCTATAGTAATTTAGGATTAATAGCCCTTAAACTATTTTTTAAATCAAACTTAGCAACTTATGATAATTTATCTGTTATTAAAAAAAGTAAATTTTTAGCAAAATGTTTAATTAGAAAGTTTAAACACTAATTATTTTTTCAAATTCTTTTACCCAATGCTGCCAGTTAAGTTGCTCTTCATATAACCTGCGCGTTTGTTTCCTTAAATTTAAATAGTCTGTAGCATTATTAATTAACGCTTCTATTTTTAAAGCATAATCTGCTCCTTTATCTTCATAATTTATTAAAAAGCCATTTAAATTATTTTTTAAATGCCCTGCAACACCACCGCTATTTGCAACTAAACAAGGGATGCCAAAAGCGCTTGCTTCATTAATTACAATAGGGGTACAATCAAAACGAGTAGGCAATATTAAAAAATGTTGCTCTTTATAAATTGCTTTCATTTGCTCTTGTCCATCAATCGTATTTTTATCAATAAAGGGAATTACTTTTATGTTAGCATGCTGTATTTTTTCAGGAGGTATGCAACCTAAAATAGTTAATTCAACATCATAGCCTTTATCAGCAAGTAATTTAAAGGCATTAAAAGCAATATCTCCACCTTTTGATTCCCAATAAACGCCTACAAAAAATAATTTCCATACTTTAGGAAGTATAAAATTTAATTCGTTAACAGTTGGTAAATTTTCAAAATTAGCACCATAAGGTATTATCTTAATATCTTCATTATTTTTACCATAATCATTTTTTACTGAATTGGCAGCCCACTCCGACGATACAATTATTGTTTTACTTTTTGTTATTGCTAATTGTTCAATTTCGTTTCCTTCTTTAATTGATTTCTGTGTGAGGTTTGTTAAACTTTTATGATAACCTAAACAACTAGCAAAAGTACCATCAGTAATATAAATAATAGGAATATTTGTTTCTATAAAAGCAATTTCGCATGAGGCAACGGGCGCCACTAAAAAATCATAGTGCTGAAATGCCAATTTTTTATTGAAGTAATTTGCGTAACCTTTACTAATGAATTTACTTTGCCTGTAACTAATGCGTTTATTAAACAGCTTTAAATAAATTTGGTTTAAAACTTTTAATAGTAATATCCTAATTTTTGGTTCGTAAGGCCCTAATATATCAATTGTAGCAATACTTTGTAATGATTTATATATACTGTAATGCGTGCCGCTCCAAACTTTTTTATTTGTAGGGTTATTACATGATAAATAAGCAATTTTAATAGGCTTAATAGGCATTTTTAAGGATTAAATATACAAATAATATTACCTAAAATTAGCGCATTTGGTTATATTTGTTAATTATGAATAACGATTCTAATATAATGTTAAGTGTTGTAATTGTAAGTTACAATGTAAAGCAATTTGTTTTAGACGCTATTACTTCAGTATATAAATTTTGCAATATGAACCTGCAAATTATTATTGCTGATAATAATTCTACAGATGATACAATTAATGTCATAAAACAAAAATTTCCAGAAGTAACAGTTATTAGTAATAAAACA
>JAYTRS010000475.1:0-9661 GCA_043746065.1 Bacteroidota bacterium
CAACACAGCCGCGAGGTAGCCAACCTGGGTGGTATTATGGCCAGCGAAATGGGCTTAAATCCTAAAGTGGCTAAGCGCGCTGGCTTATTGCATGATATAGGTAAAGTACCCGATAACGAACCCGAATTGCCTCACGCCTTATTAGGGATGAAGTTAGCCGAACAATACAAAGAAAAACCAGAAGTTTGTAACGCCATTGGTGCTCACCACGACGAAATTGAAATGAATACCTTGTACGCACCTATTATACAAGTGTGTGATGCCATTAGTGGTGCAAGACCAGGTGCACGTCGTGAAATTGCCGAACAATACATTAAACGCTTAAAAGATTTAGAAGCCTTAGCACAAAGCTACGATGGGGTAGAAAAAACCTACGCCATACAAGCAGGTCGCGAAGTACGTGTAATTGTAAGCAGCGATAAAGTAAGCGATAAACAAACCGAAGAATTAGCCTTTAACATCTCTCAACGCATACAAACCGAAATGACTTACCCAGGACAAGTAAAAGTTACGGTTATAAGAGAAACTAGAGCTACAGGCTACGCCAAATAATTTGGAGTTAAACGATTATCTCTTTATAAAAACTAAAAGCGTTAAATAATTAACGCTTTTTTTTATTATGTTTGATAGTAAAATCTATAGATACGAAGGATTTCGTGTATAAGCAAAAGCGTGGCTAATCCTGCGGTATATTTTAACCATTATATTAATGCCAAGTTTAGTATTACATTTGTAAAGTTATAAAGTCACTGCTCTAAATATCCATGAAAAAATCAAAAACAAAGGAAATAGTTCTCACACAAAATAATACTGCAAACTTAATAAGCGTTTTAATGACGGTTTATAATACCCCTTTTAACAAAGTAAAACAAGCCATTGATTCTGTTTTAAAACAAGATTTTTTAAATTATGAGTTAATCGTTATTGATGATGGCAGCCATTTAGATTTAAGTTTACAAATTTTAAGTTATTGCCAATTACATCAACACAAAATAAAATATATGCGACATAGTAATTGCGGCCAGTCGCAATCCATAAACGTAGCTGTAAAAATTTGTAATGGCGATTATATAACTATTTTAGATTCAGACGATGAATACAAACCAAACCATTTAAGTGCCTGTTTAAGGGGAATAGAAGACAACGATTTAATTTCATCACACACCGAAACGATTATAAACACTCCCGAAGATTATTTTGTACCAGATAAAAATAACCATCAAAAAAATATTCATGTAGATGATTGTATTTTATTTGCCACTTTATTTGGTAAACGCGAAGTTTTTTTAAATCAATCTTTTAAAAATAAGTATGCCGCCGATGCCATTTTTTACGAGCAAGCAGCCCTTAATTATAAAGTAAAAAAAATTAATTTACGAACGTATATTTATTATAGAAATGTGAGTAATAGCATATCTGCCAAGTTAAAAAAAGAATCTTTAATAAAATAATTATGCCAAGTACTGAATTTATTACAGTTTATTAAACACAGCTAGCACCTCGCTCCTATTCCGCTGCATGTCGTGTATAAATAAAGTCCACAACTAATTAATGATTGTTAATGAAGGTAATTAACAAGTTATTAAAAAAAATATCAAATTGTTTATTTTCTGTTTAAAAAAAATAGACTTATTTAGAAATCGTAACGGTGTATTAACAAAAATTATATATTCAGCACTTTAAATTAACTTACCTTTACTATGGTTATTTGTTACACTTATTATACCACGCACCGACATTAAACGCTAAAGCTAAAGTGGGATACGGATTTGCAAACTAAGTGTAAAGGTTTTAAAAAAGTTGGGTTACAGTAACCCAACTTTTTTATTTAATTAAACTTAAACCCTGTAAAGCCGATGCATCGTTAGGGCTGTATAATAGCGTTTTGTTAAATAAAATTTTCGCTTCATTTTTATTTCCTAAAAAATAATTTGCCCAACCGCTCATTAACATATTATTATACCCAAACGGACTAATATTTAAAGCAACATCAAAATATTTTTTTGCACTAAAATAATCTTTACGGTAATAATAAATTAAACCTAAATTATAATTAGCAGTTGCATTTTTAGCATCTAACTTTAAAATAGATAAATATGTTTTTTCAATTTCTGTCCAGTTTTCTGTTTTGGTATAAACGGTTATAATAGCCCATTTAGGCTCAGTAGCAGCTGGCATTAAGCTTATTGCTTTTTGGTAAAAGCTAATCGATTCTTTAGTTTTACCGGCAAGGTAATTTAACCAACCTAATCGCAAATTTGTTTCGTAAGATGTAGCAACATAAACCGTATTTAATTCGCTAATGGCGGCATCGTATTTTGCTATGGCTTCGTAATCATACGATTTACTAAAAGCGCTTAATACTTCTTTAGTTTGTGCTTTTGTGTGTAATGTAAAAATGGTTAACAGTGATAAAATTGCTTTTTTTGTGTACATATTTTTATTTTTTATTGGGTTATATAAGTTTCAGTTTTATTTTTAGTGTGAATTGTAAAACGGTGTAGTTTATGTTCTTTTAATTCAAGTTCGAAGTTAACTTTTTTAAATGTATAATTAATAATTTTTGCAGTTACCGCTGTATTAATAATTAATTTTTGAGGGGCATATATATTATCGGCATAGGTAAAGGTTGAGCTGTGGTTGGCCTTTGTAAATAAATAAAAAGGGGCTACAAAATCCTGAAAAAACTTAATCCATTTGCTATTAAAATGTATTAAAGGCACATTATCTTTAATGGTCATGTTTTCGTAATAACCCAACAATTGCCTATAAGCCGCCAAATAAAAATTAAATAACAACGTATTTGTATCGCCTTCAAAATCGGTAAAATAAAGCATTACACCATCGTTTACAAAATAGGCATAAGAGTTACTTTGTTTACAATAAATATATGTTTTATTAAAAGCATTTGTAAAAACTTCCCAGGTTATAAGTTCGGTTGAATTCTCTTTTTTAAAAGCTATTTTTTGTCCTGGTAAAAAACAAAAAGCAATGCTTAATAATTCGTTTACTTGCACATTACTTATAAACGAATTTTCGGTGGGTACGTCCGAAATTTTTAATTGTTTTTGTGTTCCATTTCGCTCTATAAAATAAGCAATAGGATAGGCCAATGTTTTAGCACCAACCGTAGGCATAGTTTGTAATTGAAAATGAATATGTGGTTCGGGCGAACGACCAGAGTTACCACAGGTAGCTATGTAAGTGCCTTTAGTAATATACTGCCCAACAAATACCCCAAACGAATCTTTTTTAATATGACTTATTTGCGAAAACAAACCATTTAAATGATTTAAAATAACGGTGTTGCCCCAATTGTGTTCTGTATCAATATCGCCCACATCATTATCCTCTACTGTATTTATTATATCGTAAACGTAGCCATCAAAAGGTGCATAAATTTCTTTATTATAACAATAAAAATTTTCTTTAAAAAACCCTTCTCTTAAATTAGTTGGCTCGCGGTAGGTATTATTTTTACTATCTACAATTACAAAATCTAAGGCTTTACTCCAATCTCCTAAATGTGTTATTTTACCGTCGTAACCTTGGCTAACAAACCATTCACCAGCAAATGGTAAAATTAATTTATACAAATGTTCGTTTTTAAAACGTTGTACGGAATTAAGATATTTATATATTGTTTTTTCAGCCGAAAAGTATTGAACAGTAACTACCGTTAAATATTTATATAGCCAACGCTGATTTAACGAAAAAAGAAAAGCAGTACATACAATACTAAACGAAATAGAATAGCCTTTTAGTTGAAAAACTGCTAAAATTTTACTTAACGAAATAGATACAAGTATTAAAATTGGTACAAGTATAACAACCGTTAAATAACTTTGAATGTTTGGTATTAAAAAGAAAGAGCCTATGGCAATTGCTAAAAATATAAAATTAGACCCTACCAAATTATAATTAAGGTCGGTTACATCGGCACCAAATAGGGAATAAAAAAAATAAGCTAAGGCAAAACCAATAATACTTAACGAAAAAGCAATACGCGAAAAATATAGTAATCCCAATGCAATAAGTACACCACCCAAAATACTGGTTTGAAAAAAAGTACCTGCTAAAGTTTTAAAAAAAATATAAATAAATGGCGAAACGTTTATATTATCCATGCAATGAATAAATTGATAAAACGAGGAAGATTCGTTAAGCATTGCCTCGTTAACAGTATAAATATGGTTTTCATCTAAATGTATATTTGCAAAATTTGAAGATGCTAATGAAACAGCCCAATACGTGAGTATAAACGGAAATGATAAAAAGGGTAAATTATTTATTGCAAACAAACCCTTTAGCCAAACTGTAATTAAAAGCAAAGTAATAATGGCGGCAACAAATAAAGCCACAAACGATACATTAAACGAAAATTCGTAACCCATGGCCAAGCCTAAAAACAAAGCATTAAAACCAAATAAGCCTTTATTAATCTCATCGCGGTTAAAGCCAATAAAATAAGCTAGTACATTTATAAGTAATACCGCCACCAAACCCCAAATACCAACCGTTGGCGTAAAAAGGGTAACCAATAAAATAATAATAGCAAACACATTATTTAACGAAAAAAACATTAAGCTATAACTATTTAAAATAGTTTGTAGCCAATAATTTGTTTTTGCTTTTTCTATAATTGTTTTCAAAATAATTTAATAAAAATGTAATCTATCATTCAAAATAATGGTAATTTTAAATTAAACAACGGTTAAATTTAAAGTTTTAATTTGTATTTAAACAGCTTCTTAAATCTTAAATAGCCTAAATTTATTATATATTTAAACGAAATAAACGTACAACATTAGATGTTTATTTATTATGAAACTTGCGGCATATTTTAAAATAACTCTACTATTTTTTATCTAATTTTAAAAAATCTATTACAATTAATTATGGGCTCTACAGTAAACTTAAAAAATAAAATTAAAGAGGCTAATCTTCAAAAACTAAAACAAAAATCAATATTTAAAAATTTTGTTACTTGGTTCGAAATCCCTGCTTACAATCATTACCGCTCCGTAGCTTTTTACAATTACATTTATGGTATTGAAATTACATCGGTTGAAATTAATGGCTTAGCCATGGGCTTTTTTCCTGCCGAAAGCGGCATTGGAGGTGCTATTGTTACAGGTCCTGGCTGTGTACCCAGCGAAATTGGACCCTTGGTTTACTTAAACGGAGGCGAAGACCTTAACGATGTGTTATTAAAAGTAAATTATGCAGGAGGCAGAGTTTTAACCGAAAAAACATTTATAAGCGAAACCGCTGGTTATTTTGCTTTGTTTATTGATTCAGAAGGTAATCGCTTGGCACTTCATTCAAAATATTAATTATGAGTTTAAAACATTACAACATCAATCAACTAAGAGTTGATTTATGGAACGAACTAAAAGAAAAAAGCAATCAGGTAACCCAATTGCAACAAAAACAAGGCTTTGACGAACGTTTAGCAGAAATGAACGAGGTTCTACAAAACCTGTTAAGTATTGAACAATATTTTTCTTTTCCGGGGGCTTCGTTACTAACACAAATAATAAAAGCACTTAAAAAAGGCGAGTACAAGGCTGTTAGCAACCGCGTAGCCGAAATTGTTGCACTATTAGTAAGTGATAACTACCGCCTTCACCCCCAAATGACAAGCGAAAATTACAGCGGGGGTTATGTAAACGATAGTAAAAAAGAAAAACTAAACAGCACCAAAAAAAATTATTTTGAAGTGTTGTACGTAGAAGATTTATCTACCAAAGAAGAAGAAATTATAAAAAGTAAGTTTAAAGAATTAATTAATCCGCATGGTAATTTAACCTACGACGTAGTGGTTCAACGCTCTTTTCAAGATGCGCTCATTTGTTTATTTTTTAATTACAACATTCAAGCAGCGGTTATTCGTTATGCACCACAACTAAATTCTACCAATATTACCACACTCATAAAACCTTTTATTCAAAATGTATTAAAGGTAGATTTAACCAATATTCCTGATGCTGACATTGGCCCCTTATTAGGAAAATACATTCATCAATTTAGACCCGAATTAGATATTTATTACATTACCGATAATTCCTTATCGCACCTTAAAGACGCTACGGTAAAGGCTTTTCGTCGTATTTTTTATAGAATGGAAGATTTGCAAGAACTACACTTAACCATTATTAGTGGCATTAACGAGCGTTACGAAACACCTTTTTTTACCGCGCTTACCGAATACAGTAAAAAGCCTATCTCTGTGTTTCATGCCATGCCTGTATCACGCGGCAACTCCGTTTTTAAATCAAGATGGATTACCGACTTTGGAGATTTTTACGGACGCAATGTTTTTTTAGCAGAAACATCAGCTACCAACGGCGGATTAGATTCGCTATTGCAACCCAAAGGCCCAATGAAAAAGGCACAAGAAAAAGCAGCAAAAGCCTATGGTGCCGAACATACTTTTTATGTAACCAATGGCACAAGTACCGCCAATAAAATTGTACAACAAGCCTTAATAAAACCTGGCGATGTAGTGTTGGTTGATAGAGATTGTCATAAATCCCATCACTACGGTTTGGTACTTGCTGGCGCTTTTCCGGCGTATTTAGATTCTTACCCCATCGAAGAATATTCAATGTACGGCGCTGTACCCTTAAAAATTATTAAAGAAAAATTAATTCAATTAAGCAATGCTGGCCGTTTAGATAAAGTAAAAATGCTATTACTTACCAATTGTACGTTTGATGGCTTAGTGTATAACGTTGAAAAAGTGATGGAAGAAGTACTTGCCATTAAACCCGATATGGTTTTTTTATGGGACGAAGCATGGTTTGCATTTGCAAGTTTTACCTATACATACAAACAACGTACTGGCATGTACGTTGCCCAAAAATTATTTAATAAATACCGAAGCGCCGAATACAGATTAAAGTACGAAAAACACATTAAAGGATTAAAAGCAAACGAAATTCCTTCAATGCCTAATCCTGATAAAGTAAAAATAAGAGTATATGCTACTCAGAGTACACACAAAACGCTTTCAAGTTTTAGGCAAGGCTCTATGATTCACATTTGGGACGAAGAATATAGCCGCCGAGTAGCCGATAATTTTCAAGAGTCGTATATGACGCACACCACAACGTCTCCTAACTACCAAATTATTGCATCACTGGATGTTGGCCGACGACAAGCGGAATTAGAAGGCTACGAATTGGTTGAAAAAAGTATTGAAATGGCCATGATTTTGCGCTCAAAAGTACAAGATCATCCTTTACTAAGTAAATACTTTCATGTGCTAACCGTAAAAGATATCATACCTGAAGAGTACCGCCAATGTGGGCTAAGCGAATATTACACCGTTAAAGATGGCTGGGATAGAATGGAAGAATCGTGGGAAAAAGATGAATTTGTTTTAGACCCCACTAAGGTTACCCTTTCGGTAGGAAAGGCGGGTATTACTGGCGACGATTTTAAAAATAAATATTTAATGGAACGTTTTAACATTCAATTAAATAAAACATCGCGCAACACCGTGTTATTAATGACTAATATTGGAACCACCAGGGGCAGTGTTACTTTTTTAATTAATGCATTGTTACAAATAGCCGAAGAACTTGACGAAAACAATCGATCGTTAAATAAACGCGAAGCAGAAATTTCTCTTAAACAAATTCAATCTTTAATTAAAGATGTACCACCCCTACCCGATTTTAGTACCTTTCATCGCTCTTTTTTAGCCGCACCAGGCGTACCCGGTGGTAATATTCGCGAAGCATTTTTTTTAGCTTATGAAGAAGAGCTTTGCGAATACGTTTTATTAAAAGATTGCTTAAACGAAATGAAAAAAGGAGTTGAGTTAGTCTCTACTTCATTTGTTATCCCCTACCCGCCAGGCTTTCCAATATTGGTACCGGGGCAAGTAGTAAGTCAAGAAATTATTCGCTTTATGATTGCCTTAGATGTAAAAGAAATACATGGTTACAGGGCCGAATTAGGTTTAAAAATATTTACCAAAGAAGCATTAAATAGAAAAAATACGGTTTCGGCAATGGGCGCAATTCCTTTTCCAAGCAGTACAAACACAAAATCTAAAAAATAAATTTTATGAGCTCACAAAAAACACTTAATAGCATTAACGATATTAAAGATTTTTTTAAATCAAACCAAGTACCTATTTATTTTATTAGCGCCACAAATTTTAATTTATTGGGCATAGATGAGTGGGTAAATAACTTTAAATTTATTAGTCATATTGATTGTTTTGAAGGCCAACACCCTAATTTATTTTCGCCACAGGAAGAAGTGCCACACGAAGAATTTACAAGCATTGAAGATATTAATAATTATTTATTACAACACCCCGAAGTAATTAAATACATTAATTCCAGAGCTGTAAACGGACAAAAAGGCAAAGCACTTTTTTTAATGTTTGATGAAAAAACAGAACAACTTGCTAATGCAATTGGCTTAGAGGTGTGTTTTCCTTCGGCGCAATTACGCACCTTTTTAGATAATAAAGTAAACACCAATCGCATCGCTCAAAAAGCGGGTGTAGCTTGTGTACCCAATGTGTTAGCCCCTGTTAAAAGTTATAGTAACTTGCGCCAAGTAGCTGCCACACTGGGTAACGATTTAGTAGTACAAACTCCTTTTGGCGACTCAGGACATACCACTTTTTTTATTTCAACCGAAGAAGATTTTAATTTACATGCGGAAGAAATTATTGCTGAAAAAGAAGTGAAAATAATGAAACGCATTAACTGTTACGGCACTGCAATAGAAGGCTGCGTAACACAACATGGTACTTTGGTAGCACCATTAATGACAGAATTAGTAGGCTTTAAAGAACTAACACCATATAAAGGCGGTTGGTGTGGTAACGAAATTTTCCCCAATGCTTTTAATAGTGATATAAGAGAAAAAGCAAAAAAATACACACAGTTATTTGGCAACCAACTTGGCAAAGAAGGCTACAAAGGTTATTTTGAACTCGATTTTTTAATTGATAAAGACAATGGCGAAATTTATTTAGGCGAATTAAATCCTAGAGTGTCGGGTGTAAGCTCCTTAACCAACCATTCAAAATTTGCAATGGAAGATGTGCCTTTGTTTTTATTTCACTTATTAGAATGGTTAAATGTACCTTATCAAATAGATGTAAATGCATTAAGCACACGTTGGGCCGCTGCCGAAAATATGGATAGTTGGAGCCAATTAGTAATTAAGCACACCATTAAAACATTAGAGCTAGCTACCAAAGCCCCCCAATCGGGTATTTGGGAAATGAAAAAAAATGGCAACATTCAATTTGTAAAAATGGATGCACACCGCCAATCAGTGGTAGATGACAACAAAGCCTTTTTTTTACAAATTACCCAAAAAGATGGCTATTTGTATGAAGGCGCAGACCTTGGCATACTTGTAATGCGGGGGCGTTTAATGAACGATGATTTTGAATTAAGTGAGCGTGGCAAACGTTGGATAAAAGCATTGCGCGGACAATACCGCTCAACGATAATAGATGCTGGCGAATTTGATGAAAATGAATTATTAAATATGGAAGGTTTTAAAATGTTGTAAAGATTCTACTCTGCAGCGCAGGATTTATAATCAAGGGTGTCCGAAAAGATTAGGTAGAGTTTAAATATTTAGTGCGATTAGGATTACCTCCACAAATTTCAACAAT
>JAYTRS010000476.1:0-26652 GCA_043746065.1 Bacteroidota bacterium
ACTTTAAAAACACAAAACGAAACTATGCCTGTATTATTTATTGGGCATGGGTCGCCAATGAATGCTATAGAAGATAACGAATTTAGTACGGGTTGGAAAGCTGTGGCAAAAACATTACCAAAGCCAACGGCTATTCTCTGCATTTCGGCACATTGGGAAACCAATGGCACATTTGTTACCGCTATGGAAAAACCAAAAACCATTCACGATTTTGGCGGCTTTCCACAAGCCTTATTTGATGTACAATATCCAGCACAAGGCAGTAAGTGGTTAGCTAACGAAACAAAAAATACAATTACCAAAACAGTAGTTGGTTTAGATGAGGCTTGGGGTTTTGACCATGGCAGTTGGAGTATTTTAAAACACCTATATCCAGAGGCTAATATACCCGTTGTGCAATTAAGTTTAGATTATAATAAAGATGCCCAATACCATTACGATTTAGCAAAAGAATTAATGGCTTTACGAAATAAAGGTGTACTAATAATTGGAAGCGGTAATATGGTACATAACTTTAGTTACGCGCAACTAAAAGGTAATTTTAATGCTCATTTTGGTTTAGATTGGGCCATAGAAGCCAACGAAAGTTTTAAAAAACTAATTACTCAAAACGATTTTAAATCATTAATAAACTTTAAAAGCTATAGCAAAGCCTTACAGCTTTCGGCCCCCACACCCGAGCATTATTTACCCTTGTTGTATGCTATTGCTTTACGTGGTAAAAACGAAACTATTTCGTACTTTAACGATGCTTTAGTAGGTGGTTCTTTTTCTATGACTTCTATTAAAATAGATAAGGCTTAATTTTTGTAAAATTAAACCTATTAAAAAATTATCTTACCTTTGTTTGCTAATTAATTGATTTAATTATCATTCATAATGCAAGCTCTTAAAATACTAGCAACCAACGAAACCCCAGCAATAACTTTTGATAAAGCCAACGCTGTATTTAGTATTATTGGGCGTTCGATGCCCGAAAATGCTGCAAAATTTTATAACCCCGTAATGGATTGGCTAATAATTTATACCCAAAACCCTAATCCCCAAACTAATTTAGATATAAATTTAGAATACTTTAACACCGCTTCCTCAAAACTAATATTAGATGCCTTGGTTTTGTTTAGTAATCTAACAAAAATACCAAATCATAGCCTAACTATTAATTGGCTTTACGAGAAAGGCGATGAAGATTTGTATGAATCGGGCGTTGGTTTTTCAAGTTTAATAAACCTACCCTTTAATATGGTGAGTTATTAATAAACATTAATTAACAATTAAAACTAGCCATTGGTAACAATTATTGGCACTAGGTTTATTTTATTGTTATTTTTGAATGTAATATAAATTAATTTAAACATCTTAACCCGTATAAATATCTTAAAACAACAAAAACCAAAAAATTATGAAAAAACTAATGTCAACACTTATTATTGCTTTACTTACCGTTAATGGTTTTTCACAAAACCTTGATGAAATTATAAAAAAACACATTGATGCCGTTGGCGGTAAAGATAATTGGGCTAAAGTAAAAAGCATTAAAACTACTGGTAGCGTTAAAGCAAATGGTGCAGATATAAAAATTGTAATGTTGCAAGTTGATAAAAAAGCCTCACGCCAAGACATTGCCGTAATGGGAATGAATGGTTATAACATAATTACTAACACCGAAGGATGGAGTTATATGCCCTTTGGCGGACAAACAAAACCTGAGCCTTTAACACCCGATGTTGTAAAAAAATCGCAAGACGATTTAAGTATTTTACCTGATTTTTTAACCTACAAAGAACAAGGCAAAAAAATAGAATACATTGGTAAAGATGATGTTGACGGAACAGAATGTTTTAAAATAAAAATGACAAACAAAGAAAAAAAAGAAGTGACTTATTATATCGATCCTAGTACTTATTACATTATTAAACAAAGTTCAAAAGATACTAAAGATGGTAAGGAATATGAAGAGTCTACAAGCTTTAGTAATTACAAAAAATTAGATGGTGGTATTGTTTACCCTTATAACGTTACTGGCGGCTTTGGCGAAATGGAAATTACAACCATTGAAATTAATCCAAAAATTGACGAAGCCCTTTTTAAAATTGCTAAATAATTCCTGTTAAATTACATTGTCATCTTTAACGAAATCGAAGGAGAAATCTAAGTCGTATTATTATATTTTTAAATCATCCACAATGAATAAACTATCTACACTTGCATTAACAATTTGTACCTCATTAGCAATTGCACAATCTCCTGTAAACTCTGCCATGTTTGGTGTTATGGAGGCCCGTCAACTTGGCCCTGGCACTATGAGTGGCCGCATTACTGCTATTGAAGGTGTAAATAATAACGAAGGTAAAACCATTTACATAGGCACTGCCGGTGGAGGTGTTTGGAAATCTACCAACGCAGGTGCTTCGTATAAACCTTTGTTTGATAAATATTGCCAGTCTATTGGCGCACTTGCTATCGATCAAAAAAATCCTTCAACTGTTTTTGTAGCTACTGGCGAAAGCAATATGCGTAACTCTGTTTCCATTGGCAACGGCGTTTACAAAACTACCGATGCAGGTAGTAATTGGAAAAAAATTGGATTGGATAGTACCGAACATATTTCTAAAATAATTATTCATCCCACAAATTCAGATATTATTTACGTAGCCGCACCAGGCGCTTTATGGAGTAATAGCAAACACCGTGGGCTCTATAAATCTACTGATGGTGGCCAAACTTGGGATAAAATTTTTTACATAGATGATAAAACCGGTTGTGCCGATTTACTAATCGACCCAACAAACCCACAAATTTTATTTGCATCTATGTGGCAATTCCGTCGCCAACCTTTTAGCTTTAATTCTGGTGGCAAAACTAGTGGCTTGTACAAATCAATTGATGGCGGAAAAACATGGAAAGAAATTACCAATGGCTTACCACCAAAACCCTTTGGCAGAATTGCCATGACTCTTGCCCCAAGCGATCCTAAACAAATGATTGCCATTGTAGAAAATGCTAAAACAGGTTTATACATTTCGGCCGATGGTGGCGAAACATGGAAAAACCAAGGCGCTACAATGAATACCGTGGCACGCCCTTTTTATTTTAGTACCATCGTTATCGATCCAAAAGACCCAAAACGTGTTTACCGTCCCGCTTTTCAATTTGCTTATAGTAGTGATGGCGGTTATTCTTTTACCGAGGCAAGTGGCGATGGCGGCTGGGTACACAGCGATATGCACGCCTTATGGATTAATCCTTCAAACACCAACGTAATGTATTTAGGTACCGATGGTGGCGTTTACATGAGTGTGGATAAAGGAATTACTTGGCATTTTAATCACGCTTTGCCCGTTGGGCAATTTTACCACGTAGGTATTGATTTAAAAGAGCCTTATAATGTTTACGGTGGCTTGCAAGATAACGGCAGTTGGACAGCGCCCAGTGCAGCACCTGGTGGCATTGGTAACGCCAGTTGGAAACGTGTGGGTGGTGGCGATGGTTTTTGGACAGTGCCCGATATTGACGGAAAAACAGTGTACTCAGAGTACCAAGGCGGCAACATGAGCCGTGTAAATTTAGAAACAGCTAAAGCAGAAAATATTCAACCTCAAAAAACAAGTAAAGAAGAAAAACTACGTTGGAACTGGAATACACCCATTGTTACTGGCTCAAAAAATCCAAAAAATTTATATGTGGGCGCGCAATACCTTTATAAATCAACCGACCAGGGGCGTAACTGGACAAGAATTTCGGAAGATTTAACGACTAACGATAAAAAGAAACAAGAGCAAGAAGAGAGTGGTGGCCTAAGCGCAGATAATACATCGGCAGAAAACCATTGTACCATTTTTACAATTGCAGAATCGAGCCTTGATGAAAATCTAATTTTTGCAGGTACCGATGATGGCAATTTACAATACTCTGCCAATGCAGGCACTACGTGGACTAATTTAACACCAAACATTGCAAAATGCGGTGTTGCTAAAGGCGCTTGGGTTAGTAGCATTCAACCTTCGCAGTTTGATAAAAACACCGTATATGTTACCTTCGAAAACCACATGTATGGCGATTTTAATACGTACTTGGCAAAAAGTACCGATTTAGGAAAAACCTGGGTTCGCATTAATAGCCCCGAATTTACAAGCTTTGCACACAAAATTAAAGAAGATGTTGAAAATAAAAACTTATTGTTTTTAGGTACTGAAATGGGTTTATTTGCAACAGTGGATGCCGGCGCAACTTGGTTTAGAATGAAAAATAATATACCCGAATATGCTTTGGTGCGCGATATACAAATTCACCCAAAAACACACGATTTAGTGTTAGCCACACATGGGCGTGGCATTATTATTTTAGATGATATTCGCCCATTACGCAACTTAACAAAAGAGATTTTAGATCAAGATTTTTACTTATTTCAAACGCCAGATATTACCTTAAACAATGGTAAATTTGGTTGGGGCGGCCCCGAAATTTCGGGTGATTGGAGCGTTGGTAATCCTTCCGAAACGCCTACCATAAATTATTATTTAAAACAACGTTTAAACTCGGGTAAAATTACTGTTGAAATTTACGACGAAAAAAATAATTTAATACAATCAATGCCAGGTACTGTGCGCCGAGGCATAAACATGATTAGTTGGAATTTAAGAGGCTTGCCCCCAAAAGTAGCCGAAGGAAGTACTAAAATGGATGTGGCTGGTTTTACAGCACCCATGGTATTGCCAGGCAATTACACCGTAAAAGTAAAAGTAAAAGATAAAGATTATACAGGCACCATAAAATGCATTCACGATAACGAAAATAAAGATTTAAGCCCCGAAGATAGACTGTTGGTATATAACAAGGCCTTACAATTACAAACCCTATACAACCAAGTAAATAATACCGTTGATAGTATTAACATTATTCAAAAAGGTTTAAAAGAAGATAGTACGACTTACTCAAAAAATAAAAATGCACAAGTGTTTTACGATGATTTACAAAAAGTAAAAGCCGAATTAATGGCCACTAAAAAAACATCCATTTTTGCAGATGAAGAACGTGTACGCGAAAAAATATCTTCGCTTTATACTAATTTTTGTGGTATGGAATCAAAGCCAAATACTACCCAATTACAATCTATTGACGATTTACAAAGCGAGTACAATACTCAAAAAACAAATTACAAAAAAGTAATTACAAAAAACATTCCAAAAAATTTAGAGTTAAAAAAGAAACTAGGTTTGTAACAAACTTTTATTAGCAAATTTTGCTGTTTTATATAAAAAACTAGGTTATGTACACCTAATAGTTAGTAAAACGCACTTTTTACCGAGTAAAAGTGTAATACTTATTAACAATTTTTCGTATATTAGCGTTTTATAAAATACCCTATTATATGAATAGAATACTTTATTCTTGTTTTTTTGTACTCGCCATTTTATTTTCTAAAAATAATTTAGCTCAAACCTTTTGGACTGAAGACTTTGGGATTGGATGTTCCACGGGTAACCTTGCTACTGCGGGTGTACCAACAGCAACTAACGGTGCATGGACAGTTGCGACTCTTGCAAGTGGTCCAGGTAACGGAGCTCAATCAAACTTATGGTATATTAGCGCCGAAGAAAATGGAAATCCTATAGGTACTTGCGGCTCACCCTGCGGTGCAAACAGAACACTACATGTTAGCTCATTTTTTGCTGATTTAGGCGCTGCTTATTTAGCTGGGGCTGGGGCTAATACTAATATAAGAGCTGAATCGCCAACCATTAATTGTACCGGACAAACAGGAATTTCATTAAGTTTTAAATATCTAACTGATGGAATTGCTGGTATTGATTTCTGCGAAGTACTTTACTCCATAAACAATGGTGGAACTTGGATATCTTTAGGTAATTTATTAAGTTCGAGTACTGGTCCGTGCCTACCTCAAGGCACTTGGGCATCGTCAACATTTCCATTACCAGCAACAGTAAATAATAATCCTACGGTTAAAATTGGTTTTAGATGGGAAAATAATGACCCCTCAGGTAATGACCCCTCAGTAGCAATTGACGATATTATTCTTTTTAAACCTTCTTCAACATTATCTTTAACCACTGCCTCAACGGTATGTTCTAACGTAGGTGTAGCCGCTACAATTAGCGGTACTACCGCCGGCACTACCTCCTTTACTTGGACGTCGAACCCTGCTGGACCTGTGTTTACAGGCACTACTACTTTAGGTACAAGCGCTACAATTACTTATCCAAGTGCTGGCGTTTATACGGTTGTGGTCATTGGCTTTGTTGGTGCAGCACCAACATACACCGCCGCACAATCGGTAACGGTTAGTACAACCCCTACCGTAACAATAGCACCGCCTTCGCAAACTATTTGCGCAGGTAATACAGCCACATTAACAGCTAATTCTACCGCTGGCTCTACTTACCAATGGGCTACAGGTACATTTCCAGCAATTATACCATTAGGCACTTCTTCAGTACAAACTACCAGTCCCGCTTCAAACTCTACTTATACAGTAGTAACAAGTATTGGCTCCTGTACTGCTTTTGCGTCGTGCAACGTTGTAATAGGTGCAGGTTTAACCATAACGGGCTCAGCCTCGCCTACTGCGGGTTGTTCTGGGTCGCCAGTTACATTAACGGCAGGTGGCGCCACAAGTTATACGTGGGTTGCTCCTCCATCTACTACCTTAGCGGGTAATGGCTCTACACAAAATGTTAGCCCTACAGTAGCTACAACCTATTCGGTTTATGGCAGTAGTGGCTCGTGTACGGGTAGCACAACTATACAAACTAATATTAGTAGTGGTATTACTTTAACGGTTACAGCGTCATCGGCTACTACCTGCCCTGGGCAACCTGTAACCTTAACAGCAAGTGGTGGCGTAAACTATACGTGGAGCCCTGGTTCATCATTAAGTTCAACAAGTGGTTCGCCAGTAACGGCTACCCCTACTATTGCTACAACCTATACCGTTGTGGGTGATAATGGCGCGAGTTGCACGGGTACTGCAAACATTACCATAAATATGGGAAGTGGCGCTACTGGCAGCGCAACAGCATCTTCTTATTCGGTATGTGCAGGATTTAGCTCTACCTTAACGGCACCAAGTGCCTCTGGGTATACTTGGACAGGTACCAGTTTAGGCGGCCCTGTTAATCAACCATCTATTGCTGTAGGGCCGGGCATATACAGTTACACCGCCTCTAATGGCGCTGGTTGCGATGCCGTAGGCTCTATAACAATATACACATTAGGGCCTTTAGCAATAAATGTAGTTCAAAGTAGTCCCACCACCTGTATTGCTAGTAATTATCCTAAATACTCGCATGCCGTAACCTTTACCGCTAGCGGTGCCTCTAACTATGTTTGGAGCGTTTATGTGCCAAGTATTATGACTAACTCATTGGGGGCCACCATTAGTGTTAGGCCGCCAACATCTACACAATACACCGTTACAGGTAACACCTCAACTTGCTCGGGTACAGCGGTAGTAACGGTTACAGTTATTCCACAATTTACCATGAGTATAATCCCTAAACAACCCATTATTTGTTTAGGCGATTCTATAAAATTATATGTAGCAAGTGTTGGTACTTTAGCATCGCTACCTATAGTAAATTATGTGTGGTACGATCCTCAACCCCCAAGCTTAGATAATCCATTTAACCCAACCGTTACAGCTTACCCTTCCTCTACCGATACCTATTCGGTAGAAATATACGATAGTAAAGCATGTGTATCTCTTCCACGTTTAGTAACTGTTACTGTATTGCCACAGCCAGTTACTGCAGTATCGTTACCAACAATTGGTGGCATTGTTACCAATACTATCTGCTATGTGGGCGATAGGCCAAGCGATCCTAATGTAAATATTCAATTAACAGCTACAGATGGCAATCCACCATTATCAGGCGTAGTACCAACTTATACATGGATACCGCCTTATTATGGGCCTCCAAACCCAATATTAACGGCTAATCCAATAAATGGCTCACCAGGATCGGTTATTGTATCTGCTCCTCAAAAATTACCTGCTATACAAACGTATACTGTTAAAAGTGGTTATAATGGGGTGCCTGGCTGTGTAAGATACGATACGGTATCGGTAATTGCTGTAGATTGTAGGTCGGTTACTATTTCATCTGTTCATTTTACAACCGCTACTACTAATGATACCATTTGTAGCAGAAATTGCGTTACTTTTTTAAACCAATCAGATACAGCATCTGGAGGTCCGCAAACATATACTTGGACTTGTTTTGGGGGTTCGCCAGCAACATCAACCCTACAAAGCCCTACAATATGTTATAATTTACCAGGTGTATATTGGGTACGTTTAAAAGTTTGTAACCCATATGCAAAGCCAGGTGGAAGCTGTGCTACCATTGCAAAAAATGGCTTTATACATGTGGTGGATGTGCCAAACACTACCATTGTAGCACCAGGTAATTTAGCAAGCGACCAAACCATACGGTTTGGAGAAACCTACACGATGGTGGCTTCGGGGGCACGTTCATATATATGGACACCAGACTATAGGATAACCTCGCTTACCAGCCCAACCGTTGTTGTTAATCCAATAAACACAACTCAATACATTGTAACAGGTTATAATAGTAAAGGTTGTTCATCGAGCGATACAGTAAATGTTATTGTTATTAACGATTGTGGTGAAATGTTTGTGCCTACTGCGTTTTCGCCAAATGGCGATGGTACTAATGATGTATTGTATGTAAGAGGAGTATGCTTAGAAACTTTAAACTTTATGGTATTTAACCGTTGGGGCGAAAAAGTATTTGAAACAACCGATATTAAAAAGGGCTGGGACGGTACTTATAAAGGAGAAGATATGAACACTGGTGTTTTTGTGTATAGGCTAGAAGGGAAAACCTACGATGGCAAGGGCTTTAGTAGTAAAGGAAATGTAACACTCATACGATAATAATTATGCAAACAAAAAATATAATAAAATCTGTTTTAGTTTTAAGCATTATTAGCCAAATAGCTAAAGGGCAGGATATACATTTTTCGCAATACACCGAGGTGGGTAGTGCCATCAACCCAGCATTAGCGGGGGTGCAGTACGATACAAAAATTACAGCAAACTTTAAAACCCAATGGGGCAGTGTAGCAAAAAGTTACCAAACCTATGGTATTAGCTTTGAACAAGCTATAAAGCACAAAAAATTAAATGGCAGCTATTTTACACTTGCTATTAATATATTTAGAGATCAAGCTGGCGATGCTAAATTAGCATTGCTTAACCCAAACATTGGTATTAGTTATTTGCAAAAAATTAATAAAACCATGAAGGTGAGTGGTGGTTTGCAAGGTGGCTTTAATTACAAAACTATTAATATTGATAACTTAAAGTGGGATAAACAATATAATGGTTACGCCTACGACCCTTCGAGCCCAAATGGCGAAACAACACCTCGTAGCTCAATAACAAGTTACGATTTGGGTGGTGGTGCTAATTTTAATTATGCAAAAAGCGAAAAATTTATTAGCGCAAAAGATGGCAATAAATTTAACATAGGACTTTCGGCTTACCATTATAGCATACCACGCAACTCGTTTATCATTTCGTCAGAAAAATTATATACCCGCGCTTGTTTTTATTTTAATGGAGATTTTAATATACCGGGTAGTAAACATGCCGTGATGCCAAGTTTTTTATATATGAGACAAGGGCCCAGTAGCGAATTTGTTATAGGCGCTTTATATAAATTTATTTTGGTTGACCAATCCTTATTTACCGGCATTAGAAAGCCAGCAGCTATTGCCATTGGTGGGCAGTACCGTTATAAAGATGCCATTATACCTTGTGTATTAATGCAATACGATAAATATGCATTTGGCATATCTTATGATATTAACGTATCATCATTAACCCCAGCAAGCAAGCGTAACGGTGGTTTAGAAGTGATGTTACGTTATAACATGAGCCCAGGCTATGGTAAAAATTTAGGCAGAGGAGATACAAAAGCTTCTTACTAATATGTTAGTATAAAAACTGTTTTAAAACTTTAGTTTTTATATCTTTACCTCAATGCTTTACAACCAAATAATTGGGCAAACCGAGGCCAAACAACGTTTAGCTAAAATGGCAAACCAAAACCGTGTACCTCATGCATTATTATTTAGTGGTAAAGAAGGTAGCGGAAATTTGGCCACCGCTTTTGCATTTGCACAACACTTATTTTGTAGTCAAAAAACAGACGCTGGCGCTTGTGGAACTTGTATTTCGTGTAACAAGGTTGCTAAATTAATTCACCCCGATGTACATTTAGTAGTGCCTATTGCAAAAAGTAAAGACGTTAAAAAAACCGACGATGTTTTAAAAGAGTTTAGAGAGCTGTTTTTGCAAAACCCTTACATTACATTAAACGAATGGTTTAACGAACAAAGTGCCGAAAATAAACAGCCCATTATACCTGTAGAAGAAGCAGCAGATATTTTAAAAAAATTAAGTTACACCAGCTACGAGGGTTTATACAAGTTAATGATAATTTGGCAACCCGAAAAAATGAATGTGGAAGCTGCTAATAAACTTTTAAAAATATTAGAAGAACCACCCGAACAAACCATTTTTATTTTAGTAACCAATAACCCCGAACAATTATTGGCCACCATTATTTCGCGTGTACAAACCATACCTTTTTATAACATTAGCGAAACTGAAATTACCCAAGCTTTAATACAAAATTTTAATCTAAATGCCGATGTGGCCAAGCAAACGGCTATATTAGCTAATGGTAGTTATGCTGAGGCTTTAAGTTTATTAACTCATAACGAAGAGAGCGTTTCCTTTTTAAGCAATTTTCAAAGTTTTATGCGTTTGGCATTAAAGTTTGATTGTAATAAAGCCTTAATTTGGATTGATGAAAATGCCAGCATTGGCAGAGAAAAACAAAAACAATTTTTTCAATATGGTTTAGAAGTATTTAGAGATAGCCTAATGTATAATTATGGCAGTAAAGATTTAGTAAGACTTAGCGGAAATGAAAAACAATTTTTAGAGAAATTTGCGCCATTTATTAACCAAAAAAATTACGAAAAATTAGTAGAAGAATTTAATAGTAATTACTATTACATAGAACGCAATGCAAATCCTAAAATTTTATTTATGGATTTAATTTTAAAAACCAACGAGCTAATTAATTTGAAATAAACTGTATGCAAATTACCGAAGCACAAAAAATAATTGACGATTGGATTAAAAAATATGGCGTGCGCTATTTTAACGAATTAACAAATACCGCCATTTTAATGGAAGAAGTGGGTGAAGTAGCACGCATTATGGCGCGCCGCTATGGCGAACAAAGCGAGAAAGAGAGTGATAAGCACATAAATTTAGCCGATGAATTAGCTGATGTTTTATTTGTACTTATGTGCATTGCTAACCAAACCAATATTAATTTAGAAGAAGCGCTTATAAAAAATTTAGATAAAAAAACAACTAGAGATAGCACTAGGCATTTAGATAACGAGAAATTAGGTTAATTGTTTTGTTAGAATAAAAGCAAATGGCAAAGTCTAACTTTTATTTATGGAGGTAGTGGCTACTAAGTTTTTAAACCTATCCTTGCTTGCCAGCTAATAAAAACATAATGGCCATACGTATTGCCACGCCATTTTCAACCTGGTTTAAAATAATAGATTGTTTGCTATCGGCTACATCGCTTGTAATTTCTACACCGCGGTTAATTGGGCCAGGATGCATAACAATTATTTTTTTAGAAAGGCTATCTAACAATTCTTTATCTAAGCCATACAGCATAGAGTATTCGCGTAACGAAGGGAAGTATTTAATATCCTGTCTTTCTAACTGAATGCGCAACATATTGGCTACATCGCACCACTCAAGGGCTTTGCGTAAATTTAATTCCACCTCAACGCCCAAACTTGTAATATACTTTGGTATTAGCGTTAAAGGGCCGCATACTTTTACTTTAGCGCCTAATTTCTGTAAACAAAAAATATTTGATAGCGCCACACGTGAGTGTAAAATATCGCCTACTATTACAATTTTTTTACCTTTTAAATCGCCTAATTTTTCTTGTATAGAAAACGCATCTAATAAGGCTTGGGTGGGGTGTTCGTGAGCACCATCACCAGCATTAATTATTTTTGCATTTACTTTTTTTGATAAATAAACTGCTGCTCCAGCACTGGCATGGCGCATTACAATCATATCTACCTTCATGGCTAAAATATTATTTACGGTATCAACAAGGGTTTCGCCTTTTTTTACAGAGGAATTAGATGCCGAAAAATTAATAACATCGGCACTTAAACGTTTTTGAGCTAACTCAAACGAAAGGCGAGTGCGGGTAGAGTTTTCGAAAAATAAATTAGCTACGGTAATATCTCGTAATGAGGGAACTTTTTTTATGGGGCGATTGATTACTTCTTTAAAATTTTGAGCTGTGGAAAGGATTAAATCAATATCGGTTTTAGTAAGATTTTTTATGCCGAGTAAATGATTTACGCTTAAATGAGTCATTCGTTTTTTTTGAACTTAAATTTCAAAAATCAAATATACATTATTTATTTGAATGCGCGTAAAAAACAATTTATACAACCTAAACTTATTAGGTCATCAATTATTGAAACAAAAAATTAAAACACATAGGCACATACATTTAAAAAATAAAATAGAGTAATGATATAGATACTCATAGAACTGAAGCTATGCTTCAGTTTACTATATTAACCTCTATACTTACGTTATTAAATAAAAGGTTATGTTTCTTATGTGTTTAAAAAATTGGCTAATACTATAATTGTATCGGCTTATAAATAGCGCTCTTTAATTACGTTTAAGTGGTGCGTGGTATGGCCACACATAAAAAAACCAATTGCCAGTACAGTAGTTTGCCCTAAGGCCACATTACCTGTGTTTAAAAGAGTTTCGTTATTAAAACTTTTGTATAACGAAAATGTTGCGGCCCTTACGCTTTCTAATTCTTCAACCAAATTAGCTAACGTGTAGTTTATTAAATTAGCATTTGCAGCGTATAAATTTTCATCAAAACCAAGGGGTTGTTGTTCGTCTTTACGCGCAAAACGTAAGGCGCGATACGTTAAAATTCTTTCGGTATCAATGGTGTGGTGTATTACTTGCTTTACTGTCCATTTACCATCAGCATAGGCATAATTAGCTTTAGTATCAGATATGGTTGCAATAAAATTTTTACTGTTTGCAAGGTTATTTTGTAAAGCTTCTAAAATAGTATTTTCGGCACTAAGCTCAATGTATTTTTTAAAATAGGCAGGGTAAGTGTTTGGTTGTGGGCGCATAATTTATTTTTGCTAATAATTGTAATATTTATTAATCATTAAATACACTACAACGCCTGTAATGGTTACGTATAGCCAAATAGGGTAGCTAAAGCGCGTTAATTTTTTGTGTTTTTGGCGTTGGTCGGTTAGGCCATAATAAAACGATAACAATATTAATGGCAATACTGCGGCTGCTAAAAATATATGTGATACTAAAATAATTACATAAATGGGTTTTATAATACTTACTGAAGCGCTTTCGGCTGCACTAATAATGCCATCATGGTCAACATCGCCATACTTAGTATCTGGTATAAAATAATGCGCCGTTACGTAGCTTATTAAAAAAAGGCTACTTAGTGCAAATGCGGTTAGGTTTAACTTTTTATGCAAGGCAATATTTTTATTTTTAATGGCTAGTAACGATAAAATTAATAGTACCGTGCACAAGCCATTTAAAATTGCATTTAAGGTTGGTAATTTGTAAATAAAATTTGGAAAAGTATCGGGGTGCGGAATTAATTTTTGGTTTAAAAGTATTACTACCACACAAATAGCTACGGTAGTAATGTATGTAATACTTTTTACTTTTTTTTCGTTTTGAACTGTAAGTAATTCCATAATTAATATAAGATTTAAAATTAAGAAATTAGTTTTTAAACATCTTTAATAAACTACCTAATTTTTCTTTTAACTCTGTGCGAGGCACAATTTTATCTAAAAATCCATGCTCTAAAACAAATTCAGCTGTTTGAAAACCTTTTGGTAAATCTTTACCAATCGTTTCTTTTACAACACGTGGGCCTGCAAAACCAATTAGGCTGCCGGGTTCGGCAATGTTTAAATCGCCCAACATGGCGTAACTTGCTGTAACACCACCAGTTGTAGGGTCGGTTAGTAACGAAATATAAGGGATGCCTGCTTTATCTAATTGACTTAATTTTGCCGATGTTTTTGCCATTTGCATAAGGCTAAAAGCAGCTTCCATCATACGTGCTCCGCCACTTTTACTAATTATTAGTAGTGGCGATTTTGTTTTTAAGCAAAAATCAATTGCCCGTGCAATTTTTTCGCCAACTACACTACCCATGCTTCCGCCAATAAAACTAAAATCCATACAGCAAATAACTAAATCGTTGCCATTTACACTGCCATAGGCGCTTCTAAGGGCATCGTTTAAGCCTGTTTTTTTTATGGTACTGGTTAATCTATCGGTATATTTTTTTGTATCGCTAAAATTTAAAGGGTCGCCGCTTACTAAGTTTTCGTTCAATTCGGTAAACTGATTATTATCAAAAATAACTTCAAAATATTCTTTACTACCAATTCGTTCGTGATAACCACATTCGCTACAAACGTATTTATTGTTTGAATGATCTTGCGTAGTATGTATTTTTTTACACGAAGGGCACTTGTACCACAAGCCTTCTGGTGTTTCTTTTTTTTCTTTTGTAGAAGTGGTAATTCCTTCTTTTAATCGTTTAAACCAACCCATCTTTTTTAAAATTTTTAGTTATTAGTTTTTAGTTTTTAATAGATAGTTTAACTTTATTAAAAACTAAACACTAAAAATTAATACCCGTTTTAAGCTATTGTAATTGTTTTATCTAAATACACATCTTGTATGGTATTTAAAAGTTGAATTCCTTCTTTTACAGGTTTTTGAAAGGCTTTACGCCCACTAATTAAACCTTGTCCGCCACCACGTTTATTAATCACAGCAGTTGTTACGGCTTCGGCTAAATCGCTTGCGCCTTTACTCTCGCCACCGCTATTAATTAAGCCCATACGACCCATATAGCAGTTTGCAACTTGGTAGCGTGCTAAATCTATTGGATGATCGGTAGTTAATTCTGAATATACCTTTGGGTGTGTTTTACCATGCCCCGTGGCTAAGTAACCGCCATTTTTATCGGATAATTTTTGTTTAATAATATCTGCCTGAATGGTAACACCTAAATGATTTGCTTGGCCTGATAAATCGGCTGCTGTGTGGTAATCTATTCCATCTTTTTTAAAGGCATTATTGCGGGTGTAGCACCATAAAATGGTTGCCATACCCAATTCGTGGGCACGTTCAAAGGCTTGTGCTACTTCTACAATTTGTCTGCCACTTTCGGGCGAACCAAAATAAATAGTGGCACCAACAGCTACAGCACCCATATTCCAGGCTTCTTCTACACTTCCAAACATTATTTGATCGAATTTATTGGGATAGCTTAAAAATTCGTTATGATTTATTTTTACTATAAAAGGTATTTTATGTGCGTATTTACGAGCTACTGAGGCTAATACGCCATACGTAGAGGCAACGGCATTACAACCTCCTTCAATGGCTAATTTTACGATATTTTCACTATCAAAGTAAATGGGGTTTGGTGCAAAACTAGCACCAGCGCTATGTTCAATCCCTTGGTCAACGGGTAAAATACTCATATAACCTGTGTTTGCTAAACGACCAGTGTTATATAACTGCCCTAGACTGCGTAATACTTGCGGGCTACGGTTTGTTTGTTGAAAAATACGATCAATAAAATCGTTACCTGGTAAATGAATAGTATCTTTTGTAATAGTTTTACAAGTATGGTTCAATAAACTGTCGGCTTGTGAGCCTAATAATTCTGAAATTTTAACTGACATAATTTTTATAAAATTTAGGTAACAAATATAATAAAAAAACCCCGCCTTTTAGTGGCAGGGTATAGTTTTGGTATTAAAATTTATTCGGCAACCATTACCATTTTAAATGGCACGTTAATTATTGCTTGGTAATCTTCGCCAGCTTCTAACATATCTTCATCGTCTTCTTCGTAATGCCAGTTAATTGTAACGGCGCTACCACCTTTGTGAATACCTTCTAATTTTTTAAATACATCTAAAATACATTTAGATGATGATGTATTAAAATATTCTAATTGAACATTAACGGTAGTGGCTGGTTTAGCAGTGCTAGAGTATTTGTCTAACGAATCTACTAAGGGTTTATAAAATTCGATAGAATTTTCGGGAATTGAACGTCCTTTAATTTCTAAAATTCCACCTGCTAAATCAAAACTGATGCTTGGTGTTTTTGGTGTGCCTTCAATTGCGTATTTGTCCATAATTATTATTTTTATTTTATTGTGATAGTTTAATTTTGTTGTGATGATACTTTTATATTAAGTGTAAAGAAAGAAATTTTATTGTCAATTTCCAAAAAATTATACTCTAATTTTTCGCCTGTTTTTCGGGCAATGTCAATCATTCCTAATCCGCCTCCACCTTTTAACGACATTTCGCCATTATTGAGTACTTTTTTATAATATTCTTTTAATTCTTCTTTGCTTAGTGCATTTACTTCGTCTAACCTATTTTTTAAACCTTGTATGTTTTCGTTTAGGATATAATTACCTGTAAAAATGGTGTATTTAGATTCTAATTTACCAATCATAAAAATGGCAGAACGGTTTTTATCCATTTCGGCTTCGGTAACTTCATCTAAATGATGATAAAGGTTTTGTAAACATTCTACCAAAACATTATATACCTTTTTTTTCATTTTAGGTTCTTCTTGCATCGTATCCATTTTATTTTCCATAATTTGGAGAATAGAGGTAAGAAGATCGGAAGTTATTTCGCCTTTAAATGAAAGCAAAACATTATTTCGCTCCATTTTATCGTATATATCAAACACATCAACCATAAAAGGCTTTTTTTATTTAGGGTTGAATTATTTTAATTTAAATGCTACTGTGTTTCCATTTACTGTAAAAGTTGCGTCGTCGTCGCAAGTGCCATTGCCAAAATCAACGGTACGGGTTTTAAAACCATCTGGCGTTAAATCCATAATACCTTTTTGCACAAATTGACATGATTTTCGTTTTACCAATGGCGTAGTAGATGGTATATTAAGAGTAAAGGCTCTGCCTTGGCGATTAACACCCGATGCAGTGCCGAATACGTATGTTATAGGATCTCCAGCAGATGTAGCATCGCCTTTTGGATAGGTAGTGATAGTTCTATCAAAGTTATATTTAATAACCCACGCAGCAGTTTGACAAAGACCACCTGTTAATTTAATGTTATAGGTAGTAAAAGATGGAACAATTGTGCTAGAAGCAACTGTTGTAACAACTATACTATCGCATGAATAAGAAATGGTACGTTGAGGAACTGATTCGATTGTTTTGTGCCCAATTAATTTTAAAATCATTTGGCTATTAGGATTTCTTAAGGGTCCAGTGATTCTAATATTCCATTTACCTACGCGCATTTTGCCATCTGTAAATGAGTTGCTGCAACTTACTGCGGCAGCTAAATCTAATTCGTATATTGGTGCATTAACATATTTTCCGCCCACTATTGTAGTATCGGCAGTAGCACGATTTAACCATTTTAAAGTATCACAGGCGGGGCTACTAATTCTGTCGTTTGCACCAGCACCTTTAGTTTTAATGGCATGACTGTTAGTTGTGGGAACGATAGCAGCGTATTCTTGATCTGCCACCGCATTATCTACGGCCGATTGTGTTTCATTATCTACCTCGGTAGTTTCTTTTTTATGACATCCTACAAAAAACAATGTAGCGCTACATATTAGTGCAAAAGCTATATTTATTGATTTTTTCATACTGTTTTAATTTTAAATGTTACACAAATATATAATAATTTTATTAAATTTCAATACCTACTACCAAAACATCATCTACTTGCTCATGATTCACTTTCCATTGCTCAAAACTTTTTTCTAATTCTAAGCGTTGCTCGTCGGGTTTACTAAGATGAATACTTGTTAATAGCTCGTTAAAGCGCTTTACCATGTATTTTTTGCCTTTATCGCCACCAAATTGATCGGCATATCCATCGCTAAACATATAAGCCATACAGTTATTGGTGGTTATTTGATGGGTTGTAAATTGCCTATTACTGTCTAATTGTGCGCCACCAACTGGAAATTTATTGCCGTCGTATTTTAAATATTCTCCTGCCTTGTTTATGAGTACTAATGGCCTATTGGCACCGGCCCATTTAATTACTTTTGTTTCGTAGTTGATGGCAATTAGCGACACATCCATGCCATCGTTGGTATTAATTTCGTTTTGGCCTTGACGTAAAGATTCTTGTACACCTTTGTGTAAATTATTTAAAATTTCGCCAGGTTCTATAATGCCTTTTTCTAGCACAATTTGATGTAAAAGGTTATGTCCAATCATACTCATAAAAGCACCAGGCACACCATGACCCGTACAATCAACCACAGCAAAAATATTAAAGCCATTTTTTTCGGCAAACCAATAAAAATCTCCACTCACTATATCTTTAGGTTTATATAAAATAAATACTTTCTTAAGCTTTGTAAAGATGACATCTTTTGAGGGTAAAATGGCCTCTTGTATGCGTTTAGCGTATTGAATACTACTTGTAATATCGTGATTTTTTTCGGCAAGTTCTTTGGTTCGTTCGGCTACTTTGTTTTCTAAAACTTTGTTTTCTTTTTTAATAGCTTTAGTTCTATACTGGGTAAATGCCACTACAGAACCTGTTCCAAAAATTATTACCAATACATAAAACCAGGTTGTTTTATAAAATGGGGGCACAACTGTAATTTTTATTTGGTGGGGGGTTTCATTCCATACACCATCGTTATTTGCTGCTTTTATTTTTAGAGTATATTCGCCGCCAGGCAATTCGGTATATGAGATGTAGCGAATATTGCTAGGAGCCGACCAATCGTTATCGTAGCCCTCTAACTTATAACTAAATTTATTTTTTATAGGATCGGTATAATCTAGGGCTACTACCTCGAACTGAAAATAATTTTCGCGCCAACTTAATTTTAAGTGTTGTTTGTAATTTATAAGCGAATCGGTTTCTACATCTTTACCGCCCCGTTTATAGCTTACAATATAGGTTTGGGCAGGTACTAAATTATCTTTTATAGTATTGGGGTTAAATACATTAAAGCCTTTGGCACCACCAAAATACATCGTGCCTTTTTTAGAAACGTAAGCTGCTCCAATATTATACTCAGTATTTACTAATCCATCTTTTGTATTATAATGTTTAAATATAATTTCTTTTTCAGGAAGTTGGGGATTAAATTTAATGATGCCATTGTTAGAACTCATCCAAAAGTTATTAAGGCTGTCTTTTAGAATAGAATATAAATAGGTATTTGGCAGACCATCTTTTTCATAAAAACTTTTAAAGGTATTGTTTGGTAATAGCTTGCTTAATCCCTTTTCTGTTGCTATCCAAATGTTACCATTTTTATCTTCGTTTAATGCTAAAACTGTATTTGCAGCAATTTGGTTTTGTTGTTTATCGTTTTTGTAAGTTTGAGTAATTTGTAATTTATCACCTTTTGGAAAATCTTTCAACTTCATTAATCCTCCATCAATCATCCCCAACCATACATTTTTTTTAGAGTCGCTAAAAATTGTATATATGCTAGGACTGGATAGACCATCGGACTGGGTATAGTTTTTAACTTGTAAAGTTTTTAAATTTACTTCAAATAAACCATCGCCAATTGACCCAGCATACAGGTAACTTGCATTTGATGTGATGTAAGTTATTGTATTACCAATTTTTTCGTTTAATATTTTTTTAACTTGTTTGGTTTGAGTGTTATAACAAATTAGACCTTTACCATAAGTGCCAACCCAAATATTAACACCTTCTTCATATAGGCTTAAGGCATAATTACCGTCTAGACATTTAACTAAATCTTCTTCTAATTTTTTAGTTTTTTTATTGTATTTATTTAATAAGCCTTCGCCTCCTAGGATAAAAACATTATCTTTTTCTAAAAAAGAATATATATTTTTAAAATTATAATTCTCATCGTACTCGTTATTTGGAAATTTTTGAGTTTGTTTAAAGGATACGTCTACCCCACCCATTTCAGTGCCTAACCAAATGTTTTCGTCTTTGTCTATAAATACAAAACGCAATAAATTATTGCTTATCGAATTATCGTTAGAGTTGTTTATTGCCAGCGAATATTTTTTTGATAATAAATTATAAATAACAAAGCCATTACCGGTAGCTGCAAATATTTTATTATCGTTAATGTCCATTCTTCTGATGGCATTGGTACTTTTTGTATCAGATATAAATGTAATTTTATCTTCTATTTCATTGGTATTTATATCTAATTTGAAAATGCCGTTTTCTTTGGAGCCAATATATAGCTTGTTTGCATATTCTTTTAAATCAAAAATAGATTCTAATTCATCTAAATTAAAGCTAAAGAAATCTGGTTTTATGAAATTTATACGCTCTAGTTTATTATTGTTGAAAGCCCATAATCCTTTTTCCTTAGTACCAATATAAAATTTGGTTTTTAACCCTAAAATTGCCTTTACACTAATTTTACCATCAATAGGAAAGGATATTATTTTTATACTTTTAGTTTTTAAATTTATTATAAATAATCCTTCATCGCTACCAACTATAGCATTTATACTATCGTATAATGCAATAGTATTTATTTTTACATCTAAGCCCTTCGAACTATATATAGGTGTATATTTTTCAGTTATAGGGTTAAAAAAATTCAAGCCTTCGCGGGTACCCACTAAAATTAAATCTGGTTTCAATTGCTTTATGCAAGTTATATCACTGCTAGAAAGTGAATTAGGATTTGTAGGTTCATTTTTAAAAACTTTTATCTGGTAACCATCGTACTTATTCAATCCGTCTTGGGTTCCAAACCACATAAAACCTTTATCGTCTTGCATAATGCAACTCACGTATAGCGAACTTAAACCATCGTGATTGGTTATATGTTTAAAGCGTAATTGTTGCGAAAACAAATTAGCTACAAAACAAATTAATACAAAAAAATAAGTATGTTTTAAATTTTTAATAATAAGCAACTAATATACTAAATTTTTAAAAATGACTTAACTATATTTACAAACATTAATGCCAAAAATTTTACGCATAATTAATCGGTTTAACTTAGGGGGCATTACTTATAATGTATCATATTTAAGTAAATATTTACCGGCGAACTATGAAACACTTCTAGTTGGTGGTCCACAGGAGGTGGGCGAAGAAAGTTCGTTATTCATCCCGCAATCGTTAGGGCTAAACCCAAAAATCATTCCTGAATTACGACGAAGTATTAATCCATTACAAGATTACAAAGCCTATAAAAAAATAAAACAAATTATTAATGAGTTTAAGCCCGATATTGTACACACCCATGCCAGTAAAGCGGGTGCCATTGGCCGTTTAGCGGCCGTGCATTGTAACGTTCCTGTAATTGTACATACCTTTCACGGTCATGTTTTTCAGGGCTATTTTTCGCCAATTAAAACTAGCGTTTTTAAATTTATTGAAAAATACCTCTCTAAAAAAAGCTCAGCAATTATTGCCATTAGTCAAATACAAAAAAGCGAATTAACCAAAATACATAAGGTTTGCAGCGAAAATCAAACAACCGTTATTCCTTTAGGCTTTGATTTAAATAGATTTACTGAAAATCAATTAGAGAAACGACTTGCTTTTAGAAACAGCTATTTTATTGCAGAAAACGAATTAGCCATTGGTATTATTGGTAGGTTAGCTCCTATTAAAAATCATTTTTTATTTATTGATGCTATTGAATTTGTTTTAAAAAACACAACACAAAAAATAAAAGCCATTATTATTGGTGATGGCGAAACCAAACAAAGCCTTATAAATTATATAAAACAAAAACAACTTATTTACTCGTTAGGCGAAAATAACAATGCTACTTTTATTTTTACAAGTTGGATAAAAGAAGTAGATATTGCCTTAGCAGGATTAGATTTAGTATGCTTATCCTCAAAAAATGAAGGCACGCCAGTAAGTTTAATTGAAGCACAAGCGGCAGGAAAATTTATTATTACCACAAATGTAGGCGGCATAAAAGATATTTTAAATCCTAATTGTGGCTTATTGAGTGAGGTTGAAGATGAAACTAACTTTAAAACCAATTTATTAAATGCTGTTGTAAATTATAAAACGGTTACTGCAAATTCTGCTTCTGCAAAAAACGAAGTCATTGAAAAATTTAGTTATCAACGCTTATGCCGCGATATGGATAAACTTTATACCAAACTTTTAAAAAATTAATTTTGCAAAAAATTTTATTAATATCCGATACCCATTCTTATTTAGACACGAAATTAATTAAGCATATAAAAAATGCCGATGAGGTTTGGCACGCAGGCGATATTGGCACTTATACTATTTGCGAAGAAATACAAAAACACAAACCTTTAAAAGCTGTTTATGGTAATATTGATGGGCAGGATATTAGAAAAACCTATCCCGAAAATTTAATTTTTAATTGCGAAAATGTTAAAGTATTAATTACACATATTGGTGGTTACCCTAACAAGTACTCAGCGCGTGTAAAAAATTTATTACTCGAGCATACGCCTAATATATTTATTTGTGGGCATTCGCATATATTAAAAGTAATGAATGATAAAGAATTAAATTTATTACATATAAACCCAGGCGCTTGCGGTGTTCATGGTTTTCATAATGTTAAAACCGTTGTTAGATTTGATATTGACGACACAGAAATAAAAAATTTAGCAATTATTGAATTGGGTAGTAGAGCATAATTTACTATCTTCGTTTCCATTTTTTAACCCTTATGGACTCAAATAAAGTACGCCAAACATTTTTAGATTTTTTTAAAAGCAAAGGTCATCACATTGTGCCAAGTGCACCTATGGTTGTTAAAGGCGACCCTACTCTAATGTTTATTAATAGTGGTATGGCACCTTTTAAAGATGTTTTTTTAGGAAATGCCCCTATTAAATATCCTCGTATTGCCGACACTCAAAAATGCTTGCGTGTAAGTGGTAAACATAACGATTTAGAAGAAGTAGGTGTAGATACTTACCATCATACTATGTTTGAAATGCTTGGTAATTGGAGCTTTGGTGATTATTTTAAAAAAGAAGCCATTAGCTGGGCTTGGGAATTATTAACCGAAGTTTATAAAATTGATAAAGACCGTTTATATGTTACTGTGTTTGAAGGCAGTGCCGATGACGGCCTAGGATTTGACCAAGAAGCCTACGATACTTGGAAACAATTTATTGACGAAAAACGTATTTTAAATGGAAATAAAAAAGATAACTTTTGGGAAATGGGCGATATGGGGCCTTGCGGCCCTTGTAGCGAAATACATTACGACGGAAGAAGTGATGAAGATCGACAAAAAGTAGATGGCGCAACCCTTGTAAATAATGATGACCCGCAAGTAATTGAAATATGGAATAACGTATTTATGGAGTTTGAGAGAAAAGCAGACGGCTCACTTATAAAACTTCCAAAACAGCACGTTGATACTGGAATGGGCTTTGAACGCTTAGTGCGTGTATTGCAAGGCAAACAAAGCAATTACGACACAGATGTATTTATGCCCTTAATTCATAAAATTGAAGAATTAAGTAGCCACCGTTACGATACACACGATGAACAAAAACATAAAAAGCAACAACTAATAAATGTGGCTATGCGTGTTATTGCCGATCATATTCGTACCATTTCGTTTAGTATTGCCGATGGACAATTACCAAGCAACACAGGTGCTGGGTATGTTATTCGCCGTATTTTACGCCGAGCTATACGCTACGGTTACCAAACTTTAAATTTAAAAGAACCCTTTATGTACCGCATTGTGCCTACATTGGCGCATCAATTGGGCGAAGCTTTTCCTGAATTAAACACTCAAAAATTATTAATAGAAAAAGTTATTCGTGAGGAAGAATTATCGTTTTATAAAACGTTAGAAATTGGCTTAAAGCGTATTGACCAAGTTTGTATTGATACTAACGCTGCTCACAAAAAAATAATTAGTGGTAAAGTAGTTTTTGAATTGTATGATACTTTTGGTTTTCCTTTAGATTTAACAAGCCTTATAGCCCGAGGTTACGATTTAAGTATTGACGAAAAAGAATTTGAGGCTTGTTTATTAGAACAAAAAAATCGTTCGCGATTAGCAACTGCAGTTGATACCGATGACTGGTTATACATTGAAGAAAATAAAAAGTTAATTGAAAATTCAGAAAAAGAAACTGAGTTTATTGGTTATGAGGAATTGGAATGCGAAGCGTTTATAATTCGTTACCGAAAAGTAAAAGCAAAAAATAAAGAACAATATCATTTAGTATTTAATAAAACACCTTTTTATGCTGAAAGTGGTGGGCAAGTGGGCGATGTTGGAACCATTGAAAACATTAATGAAAAAATAAACATTACCGATACTAGAAAAGAAAACGGTGTCATCATTCATTACTGCGATAAATTACCCGAAAAAATAAACAGCTTATTTACAGCAAAAGTAAATAGTACCGAACGTCTATTAACCACAAATAATCACAGTGCAACACATTTACTACATGCGGCGTTACGCTTAGTATTAGGCACTCATGTAGAACAAAAAGGAAGTTTAGTAAATGAGGAGCATTTACGTTTTGACTTCTCGCATTTTTCAAAAATTACAGATGATGAGTTACATCAGATAGAAAAATTAGTGAATACAAAAATTCGCGAAAACATAAAAGGCTCTACCGAATTAATGGCAATAGACGATGCTAAAAAAACAGGCGCTATGGCATTGTTTGGGGAAAAATATGGCGATGTAGTGCGTGTTGTAACGTTTGATAAAAATTATTCGGTGGAGTTATGTGGCGGTTGTCATGTAAAAGCAACGGGGCAAATTGGGTATTTTAAAATAATTAGCGAAGGGGCTGTTGCGGCTGGTATTCGTCGTATTGAAGCAGTAACTTCTGTAAAGGCAGAAGCGTTTTTTGATAACCAAACCCAATTAATTAATGAGGTAAAAACAATTTTAAAAGGCAGTAAAGATGTTGTAAAAAGCGTTACTAATTTAATGGATGAAAATGCAGAATTACAAAAACAAGTGGCTGCTCTTTATAAAGAAAAAGGTAATATCCTTAAAAAAGAATTAATGGCAAACGTTGAAAAACGTGGAGATATAAACGTAATTATTAGTAAAATTAATTTTGATAATGCCGAAGAAACAAAAAATGTACTTTACGAATTGCGAAACGAAGTGCCTAATTTATTTTGCGTAATTGCACAACAAATAAGAGATAAACCAAGCATTTCCATAATTATTAACGATAATTTAGTAAAAGAAAAAAACTTAAATGCAGGCAACATAATTCGCGATTTAGCTAAAGAAATTAACGGTGGCGGTGGTGGTCAGCCTTTTTACGCACAAGCAGGAGGCACAAAATTAGAAGGGTTGGATTCAGTAATTGAAAAAGCTAAACTTATATTCTAATGAAAGGTATTACAATAATTGGTGGGGGTAATTTAGGTAAAGCAATAGCGGAAGGATTAATCTCCTCTGCCTTTTGTAAATCAAGCGCAATAACAATTACTAAAAGAAATATTAATGATTTATCGCCTTTAAAATTAAAAGGTGTTACGGTTTTGAGCGATAATAAATTAGCTATTAATAAAGTCGATATTATTTTATTATGCGTAAAACCTTTTCAGGCAAAAGAAGTGTTACATGAAATTTCGAAAACACTAAAACCAAATCAAATTATAATATCTTGTGTGTCTGGTGTTTCTATAGATGAAATAGAAAAATCTATTAACAAAAAATGTAAGGTTGCTCGTGCCATGCCCAACACAGCAATGGCAATAAAACAAAGTATGACATGTTTATCTTTTACCAATACAGATGAAAAAACTACTAAATACATACAATCTATTTTTAATGCCATTGGCAAAACCATTGTTATTGATGAAAAATTAATGGATGCCGCCACAGTACTTGGTGCTTGTGGTACAGCATTTGCATTGCGTTACATTCGTGCAAACATTCAAGCAGGTATTGAAATTGGTTTTGATGCTAAAACCGCACGTTTAATTGCTGCACAAACTGTAAAAGGCGCTGCCGATTTACTACTAATTAACGGTACACATCCCGAAGAAGAAATTGATAAAGTAACCACCCCTAAAGGCGTTACAATAACGGGCTTAAATCAAATGGAACATAACGGTTTAAGTTCATCTATCATTAAAGGTATTACCGAGTCTTATAAAAAAATCTTAAACCACTAACTTATGAGTTTTATTTTAACACAACAAAACCAAAATGTATTAATTATTACGTTAAATCGTCCTGATAAATTTAATAGCTTTAATCGCGAAATGGCTTTATTACTAATTTCTGAATTAGAGAAAGCCGAAAACGATAAAACCATTAGATGTATTGTAATTACAGGTAACGGCAAGGCATTTTGTGCGGGGCAAGATTTAAGCGAAGCCATTGACCCAAATGGCCCAGGTATTGAAAAAATTGTTGCCGAACACTATAACCCCATTATTTTAAAAATCCGTTCTATAGAAAAACCAATTATTGCA
>JAYTRS010000477.1:0-9616 GCA_043746065.1 Bacteroidota bacterium
GCTAACAGCAACTACAAGTAATTGGCGCTGACGAGGCGATCGCAAAGCCAATTTATTGCCTGCTTCGCAGACTTTAATTTTTTTTTGGCTTTGCTAACAACATTTGTATCTTCATAAACATTTGTGGTTATAGACAGTTTAGTGTTCCAAATGCCAACTACTTGTAGTCGCAAACCGTTAATTTTTTAAAAGCAAAAAACAATTTTCTTTGTATCTTTAATTTGCAAATTAGTTTTATTACTTAAAACAAATTTTTATTCAAATACAATTTATGATTAAACCCAAAAAACATATAAAGGAAGAAGAAAGACTTAAGTTATTAAAATCATATTCCATACTTGATACTTTACCAGAAATTGATTACGATAATATTACAGCCATAGCCGCTGAAATTTGTAACACCCCCATTGCACTTGTAAGTTTGGTTGATAATGATCGTCAATGGTTTAAATCTCATCATGGAATAAATACTTCAGAATCGCCTAAAGACTTTAGTTTCTGCTCGCATGCTATAAATGAAGTAGATAATATTTTAATAGTACAGGATGCCAGAACTGACGAAAGATTTTTTGATAATCCATTTGTAACTGGCAATCCAAATGTAATTTTTTATGCAGGTATTGTATTAAAAGGTAATGAAAGTGATTTGCCACTGGGTTCCTTATGTGTAATTGATCATAAACCACACCTTCTTAGTCAACGCCAAATTAAATCATTAAAAGCCTTAGCCAATCAAGTTATGAATTTGCTAGAACTTAGAAAAAATAAAATTTTATTAGAAAATGCGAATAAAAAACTTGAGGAAAATAATAGAGAGTTGGAGAGGTTCGCCTACATTGCCGCCCATGATTTAAAGTCGCCTTTAGCAAATATAACCTCATTGGTTAAATTATTTACAGAAAATTACACTTCAAATTTAAATGCCGAAGGACAAAAAATAATAAGTTTTATTAAGCTATCTTCAGAAAAATTAACCCAATTAATTGAAGGATTACTTGATTATAGCAGATCTGAAAAATTAATTAAAGAAGATAAAACAGAAGTAAATCTTGAAACATTAAAAACCGACTTAGCGGGGCTTTTTTCTTTTGAAAATAAATGTCGTATTTCGTTAAAAACAAATTTAACACACATTTACCTTAATAGAACGGCCATTGAGCAAATTTTAATAAATCTTATTTCAAACGCTTATAAATATTGTGATAAAGACGTTGCCGAAGTTGAAATTGAAGTAAATGAAAACAAAAATCAATACGAAATAAGCGTTAAAGATAATGGCCCTGGAATTTTAAAAGAACAACAAACTAAAATTTTTCAAATATTTGAAACCCTTTCGCGTAAAGATAGATTTGGCTTAAACGTTAATGGTATTGGACTGGCCACTGTAAAAAAAATTGTAGAAAGTTTAGGTGGTAAAATTAATGTAGAATCTGAAATAGGTAAAGGCACCCAATTTAGTTTTACTATTAATAAAAACTAATTACTGGGTTACAAAAACATTAATTTATAATTTTTTAATTAAATGCTTTATATTTGTTACAAGGCTTAGGTAATTATAAATACTTGTAAATGGTTACAAGGTTTAATTGGTGATTAGTTGGAAGTTAGGTGATATACTAAAACGATATTAACGACATATGAAGTTTATAAAATTAGAAATTCATAATTTTCGACACATTAGCGAACAGACAGTAGAAATTGGTAGTGTAATGACTGCTATTGCTGGACAAAATGGTACAGGAAAATCTACACTACTTGGATGGATTTCTCAGGCCTCTGATTTTAAACTTAGAAACAAAACATTACTAGACACTCCATTTAAATCCAAATACTCCGAAATTTTTAGATTCTGCCCTGAAAATGATTTCAAAAACTCATACAATGTTTCAATACACTATGAAGACTCTTTGCTAGAAGAAACTAAAAAAATGACAACTCGACTTATCGAGACAGAAAATAGATACAGAGTAGATTTTGACGGACGTGGAACAGCAATAGATTTTCCTGTAATTTATTTAGGTTTAAAACGACTAATTCCATTAGCCACAGAGAAAACAATTAATTTGCAAGACTTTGAATTGATAAGTGCTGATAAAAATCAATTCGCTAAACTTTCAAAAGAAATTCTATACTTAACTAGAGACATAATTGAAGCAGAATTTGTGAAGTCCCCCAACAAACAAATGTTTGCAATGAAGACAAATGATTATGGTCATTTAGGAAATTCTGCTGGTCAAGATAATCTAGGTCAAATTATTTCGTCAATACTTTCATTTGGGCGACTAAAAAACGAACTAAAGGAAAACTACAATGGAGGACTTTTACTAATTGATGAAATTGACGCAACTTTATATGCAGGCTCACAGGTAAAACTAGTCGATAAGTTGTTTGGTTTAGCAAAATCACTTAATGTTCAAATTATTTTTACAACTCATTCAATTGAAATATTAGAACATTTATCAAATAAAACTGGTGATGAAACCAAAATCAATTTTTTAAAATGGAATAATAAGAATGCAATAGTCGAAGTTAATCCGAATATTGAACTTTTGAAAAATGTAATAAAAGTTCAGACTGGTGTAGCAAAGAAATTAGAAAAAATACAATTCATTTGCGAAGACATAGTAGCCGAATATTGGTCAAAAAATCTTTTAAACGGAACAGATTTAAAACAAAAAATAGAAGTAATTAAAGGGCCATTTCCGGACGGTACACTTATAGAAATGGCTAATTCAAAACATCCAATCTTTAAGGCGACCAACTTCATTTTAGACGGTGACGCAAGAGTTAATCATTCGCAACGAAATACTCCAAGGACTGCAATATTACCAGGACAACACAAACCAGAAAAAATGCTTTTTGATTTTATATTTTCTCTTGACGACAATGACGAATTTTGGAACATTGACAATAATTTCACACATCAAACTTGCTTTGGGAACTTCGCAGATAAAAATCACAAAAGATGGTTTAATGACGAGTCAAACCAAAGATATTTTGGAAAAGGGAATAGTCGACTTTTCAATAGATGGAAAAAGAACCATAAAGAAGCTACGGACAAATTTATAAATGACTTGACGGATATAATAAAATGAAAAGTAGAAGTACAGCAGCTAACACCAGATTCGCGTCAGCGAGATTTGACGTTAGTTTTTTTGCTTTGCTTTTGCCTGCGCAACGGCACACTTTTATTTTCATAAAGCAAAAACAAAAATGTTTTGTATCTTTAATTTTAGTTTCGTGGTTGTAGACGGCTTGACGGTTCTTTAACCCGCCGAACGCAAGCCCCGAAACCTTTAGGCGCAAGCATGACAATGGTTATACATATAAATATCGACAGTAATAGGACTAATATTCTATCAACTTTTTTTAGGTGTTTCGACTACGCCAGACATCTCTAAAAGTTTATTGCACATTGCCTTCAGACTTTTATTCGTACTATCAGTTTTTGCGATACAAATCTATCTTTTGACATTTTATCTCAAAAATGGTGACAGTCGTTTCGACTTCATTTTCATTTTAATAACAGCAATAACCATAGCTCTTCTTTTTGACTATATCAATTTCGTTTCAACCGTTAAAATGTTGCACGACCCAACTACGCAATTGCGCTCTGACGAACTGGAACGGTTAAATAAAAACAGACAAGTTATTAATGGTATTAATCCTTACTTGAATTTTTTTACTCTTATGACAATTCCATTCATTTTTCAAATCATATTAGGACTCGTAAGACTTAAAAAGCAAAGTGACAGAAATGCCAGCGCCTAACACCAACTACGCTCAATTTTTCGCGTGTTAACGCTCAAATGCCTAAATAGACAAGCAAAAAACATACGCTTGCTTGGAAAATGACAGTTTATAAAAAACTCAAACAAAATCGCTTAAACAAAAATTCAATCTGGCAGGTATCCGAATAAAAAAATGATTAAATAGTTTTTTTACAGGCTTCCGTTAATTGTTATAAATAAAAAATCAAAACGATTGCATAAAAAGTATAAAAAAATAAGAAAAAATAATAAAATACTTTTGTTACTTTGCAATTAAATGAATGATATTGAAATAAACGTACAGTTTGAACAGGTTTTAAATTTTGTAAACCAAACCAACCAAAGCATTTTTTTAACTGGCAAAGCGGGTACGGGTAAAACTACTTTACTAAAATATATTAAGCAAAACACCTTTAAACAATTAGCTATTGTAGCACCTACGGGGGTTGCTGCTATTAATGCAGGAGGTAGTACCATACATTCGTTTTTTCAATTTCCGTTTACACCTTTTTTACCTTCTATAAAAGAAACTGGCGAAATAAATTTTAATCAATCTAATTTACCCACCCTAAAATATAATGGCCAACGCCTTGCTATTTTTAGAAATTTAGAGCTATTAGTAATTGACGAAATTAGCATGGTGCGAGCGGACATGTTAGACCAAATTGATATTACCTTACGCCAAGTACGTAAAAAAACACATTTGCCTTTTGGTGGCGTACAAGTTTTATTAATTGGCGATATGTATCAACTGCCGCCAGTGGTGCAAAACGAAGAGTGGAAACTTTTAAGCGAAGTATATAAAAGTCCTTATTTTTTTGATAGCCTTGTTATTAAACATAATTACCCTGTTTATATTGAATTAGATAAAATTTATAGACAAAAAGAACAAACCTTTGTTGATTTACTAAATAAAGTACGTAATAATAATTTAGATATAGAGAGTTTAGAATTACTTAACTCACATTACAATGCTAACATTACGCAACACGATTATCAAACCAATATTACCTTAACAACCCATAATAAAAAAGCCGACGAAATAAATGCAGCAGCTTTAAATGCCTTGCCAGATAAAGCCTATAAGTTTAAATGTAAAGTAGATGGAAGTTTTAATGAAAAAAACTATCCAGCTGACGAAACACTTATTTTAAAAAAAGGTACTCGCGTTATGTTTTTAAAAAACAATACCGAAAAAAATTATTACAACGGTAAAATTGGCATTGTTACCTTTATAAACGACGAAAAAATAAAAGTAAAAAGCGAAGATGATTTTGCTGAAATTGAAGTAATAAAAGAAGTATGGACAAATGTTACCTTTCAGGTAGATAAAACCACAAAACATATTAACGAAGAAATAGTGGGTACATTTACCCAATACCCTTTGCGTTTGGCTTGGGCTATAACTATACATAAAAGCCAAGGCTTAACCTTTAGTAAATTAATTATTGATGCGGCCGAAGCCTTTAGTGCGGGGCAAGTATATGTGGCATTAAGCCGTTGTAGTAACTTAAATGGTTTAACCTTAAGTAGTAAAATTGATAAAAGCAGTTTATTAAACGATGCTAAAATTGTAAATTTTGCAAGTACTAAGCAGCCACAAGAACAAGTAAATACACTATTTACAACATCACAAAAAAACTACATTAAACTATTACTAATTAATTTATTTGATTTTAGTGAGGCTATAGAGTTACGAAAAGATATGGCCGGTTTACTATCCTTACATCAAAAACATATTAATAAAGATGGAAACGAATGGGCACTACAAGTATTTACAAAGCTTGATAGTTTACATGAAGTAGCTAATAAATTTAAAAACCAATTAAGTAGCTTAATAGATAATGCACTTAATATTGAGCAAGACGAAGCCTTTAACAGTAGATTAAAACAAGCTGCCATTTATTTTGAAACCGAATTACAAACGCTATTTGCACTTATAAAAAATACGCCCTTAGTTACCGAAAGTAAAGAAGCTGCCGATGATTTAAACAGCAGTTTACAACCTTTAATAGATAGTATTTATGCTAAAAAAATAGTAACACATAATTGCACTAAGGGTTTTGTTTTTAAAGAATTTATAAAAACAAAATTAGCCATTACTTATACCGATACAAAAATAAATGTTTACGCAAGCGCCAAAAACACTAAAGTTTCGGCCGACGTAAACCACCCAAATTTGTACCGAGAACTATTATTGCTGCGCGACGAAATTTGTAACGAGGAGCAAAAACCAATTTTTATTGTGGCTAGTAATAAAACACTTATTGAGTTAGCAAATTATTTACCCACCAATAAAGAGCATTTATTAAAAATAACAGGCTTTGGCGAAAACAAAGTAAAGGCTTATGGTAATAGTTTTTTACTAATTATTAAAGAGTACATGTTACAACACAATTTAACAAGTAATATAGAGGCTTTAATTGAAACAAATAAAAAAGTAAAAAAAACAAAAGCTGAAAGTTCAGATATTGATAGTGAAAAAACGAAAGAAAAAAAACCAGATACAAAACAGCAAACATATTTATTGTATAAACAGGGTATTTCATTAGCCGAAATTGCAAAACAACGCAATATGGCATTAAGTACTATTGAAGGGCATTTAACACCATTTGTAGCCAGTGGCGATGTAGATATTAATACGCTAGTAGAACCTAAAAAACAAGAATTAATAGCCAAAGCTTTAGTAAATTTTAAGCAAGAATTAGGTATTACCTCTATAAAAAGTAGCTTACCGCAAACTATAACCTATACTGAAATACGTTATATGGTGGCTTTGCATAATAAAAAAGAGGATACTAATTAGATATAAACCATTCGTTATCAAACTTACATTTAAATTCGGGGTATAATCACTTCGTTCTCGTTTAGCGCAGAGGTAAAAGGAACGAGGTGGGGTTTAATTAAATGAAAAAAATGAGTAACTTTGGTATAATAAAAAATAATCAATATGGTTTGCCTCAAGCACAATTGCGTAGTACTCAACGAAACAAATAAAAAACAATTAAGAAAGTGTGAGTTAAACACAAATGACTAAACTACGTATACTATACTGCGTAACGCGGCACGAGTTATGATAATTAAAAGACAAACAATTTTATATATGAAAGGCATAAGCTATATTACCGATAGTAAAAACAATAAAAAAGCAGTTGTAATTGATATAAAAACTATTGAGCAACACGAAGAAGAAATACACGAATTTATTGATGTATTAATTGCGGAGACTCGTAAAAACGATGAGAAAATGAGTTGGGAAGATGCAAAAAAATTACTTAATAAAAAAAAGTAAAAACTCAATATGTATTCAATAGATATTACAAAACACGCATTTAAAGAGATAGTATTATTACCGCAAAAAATAAAAGCAAAAATAACAAAAACAATTGATGGTTTAAAAGAAAACCCACGCCCAACGGGCTGTGAAAAATTAAAATGAGAAACAGATTATTTATGGCGGGTAAGAGTTGGAGACTATAGAATAATATACACAATTGAAGATACCATAAAAGTAATTGAGATAAGAAAAGTAGGACACCGAAAAAATATTTACGAATAATAATACAAACTGTAAGTTCCCTTTCAGAGTATTTTTTATATACGAATTACAATAACAAGGCACGAATTGTTTTGTGCGAATGCAATCACAACAAATTAATTATTCCTTAATAATTTTAGTAGTTCCTACTAACTTATTTTTATCATACAGCTGCAAAAAGTAAATGCCGTTTGCCAACTCCTTTATATTAATGATTGTTATTGGTTGTTGGAGATAAGTTATTTGAACAATTTGCCCAAGGGAATTATAAATTATAAATTTTAAATTATAAATTGGCGCCTGTTCATTTATCATTTGTAATTCAACATTTAAAATATCATTAGCTGGGTTTGGGTAAATATTCAGTACACCTTTTGTATCTTCAAATTCTTTAACACCATTACAAGTTACTACATATATTGTTTTTGAAGCTGTGCCAGGGCATGTTTGAAACCAACTAGTAGCAGAAACAATATAAGTTGTAGTAATAGTGGGGCTAACCGTGCCATACGAACTATGGTTAATAGTAGTTGCTGTAATACTACATGGATATGGTGAACAACTCCACGAAAAATTATCTGCAACCCCAGCATTAATAGGTGTAGATTGACCGCTACAAATGGTATTTGAGGGTGCACCTATGCTTACATTACATTGAGTGCCAACATTAAGCGTTTTAGAGGCAGAAGCTGTACAGCCTGTTAATGTATCAGTACCAATTACTCCAAAAATAGCAGTAACGCTCGAACTTACAGAAATACTACTTGCTATTACAGAATTACTCCAAGTATAAGTATCAGCACCATTAGCATTTATAGTAATTGAAGAGTTAGCACAAATATCAGGATTACTTGACGAAATATATATTGTTGGATTACTAACAGGCGTTACGGTAAACGAAGTGGTATTTTGGCAAAGCCCTTTTGTAGCAGTTATAGTATAAATAGTGGTAACGTTTGGGTTAGCAATTACGCTACTGCCACTGGTAGTATTTAAACCAGCATTAGGCGCCCAACTATAAGTTACGGTAGGTGTTGGGTTTATTACACTTGCTGTAGCTGTTAAATTTGTTGAAGAGTTTTGACAAAATGAATTTGAACCACTAATAATAGCCGTTGGGGTTTCGTTTACTATTACTTCAAACGATGATGATGAAACACTTACACCAACACTATTTGAAGCCGAACAATAAATAGTATAAGTAGTTGCTGAATAAGGAAACGTTATTGCCGTTGCCGAATTTGTATTGTTTGAAATAACTACACTGCTGGATGGTACTACCGACCAAGAGTATGATGTAGGTGAATTACTTGCCAGTACAGAATATATAGTTGATGTCATTGGAAATGAACAAACAACAGAAGCACCATTTATACTCCCCATTACTGGCACTTGCGCTTTTGCCATAAAACTAATAAATACTAATAATAAAACTAATTTTTTCATACTATTTAATTTTTAATAAATTTTAATACCTTTTGCATTGTACCATCGTTTATTTTTAATTGATACACACCGCTTACCAATTCACTAACATTTAATTGGGTTGTTTGTTGTTGGAGATAAGTTATTTGAACTATTTGCCCTAAGGCGTTTGTAATTATAAGTTTGTTGATAGAGCTGGCCCCTGAGCCTGTCGAAGGGAGAATCACGTTTATTATTCCATTACTAGGATTTGGAAATATTTGGAATGTGGCTTCGAAAGCTTCAGCCACCGATTTTAGCCCAGTACATAAACTAACACTTTGAGTTATGGAAGATGAATTTGAGCAACCGTTCCCATCTGTGCCATTTACAGTATAAGTAGTGGTTACAGTGGGGCTAACAACTTCTACCACACTTGCGCCGCCGCTACTCCAGTAATACGAATTGGCTCCAGATGCTGTTAACGTGGCACTTTGTCCAATACACACTAAACTACCGCTTGTTATTATGGTAACTGTTGGTAAGGGATTAATATATACGGTAATAGATACCGAATTTGTACAACCGTTGATATCACTTCCTGTTACAGTATATGAGGTATTAACAGTTGGAGTTACTGCAACTAACGAACCTGTAGTTCCAGTACTCCACGTATAAGAAACACAACTGTAGGCCCCGCAATAATAAGTCTGACCAATACAAATTGTATTACTGCCACCACCGCATGATATACCTGGTATAGGGTTTACCGGCAGTGTAATCGAGTCTTTTTCAATATTGCCACAACTATTATGCGATGATAAATAAAATTTTATATTAGATGAAAAATTATCTGAATAAGAAAGCGAATATATATTTGAAACTGTATTTACAGACGATGTAT
>JAYTRS010000478.1:0-26599 GCA_043746065.1 Bacteroidota bacterium
AACCATCAGTTAATGGAGGTGTATAAATAGTGCCATTTTTTACTAAAAAAATATTTGAGTTTATACTCTCGCAAATAATGCCACTTTCGTTAATTAAAAAACAATCGTCTAAGCGCATGCTTTGCTTGGCAAGCCCTGCCATTACATATAATAAAGCATTACCTGTTTTTATATTAGCTAATTTATTTACGCTTTTTTTAATGTCCGTATACGTATCTACCCAAAACCCTTTTTGGTTAAGTTCGTAAACACTTGCTAACTCAGTACTTTCAATTAAAAATGAAATGTCGTTTGTTTCTGGGGTATAAAAGCCGCCTTCGTTTCTAAACACCGTTAAGCGTATACGCGCATTAGGTGCGTGGGTATTGTGTTTTAGTAATTGTATAATTTGTTCGTGTATGTTTTCGGTATTAAATTCGGCAGGCACGTTCATTCGCAAAACGGTCATTCCTAATTTAAGGCGGGTAATATGGTCGCGCAAAAACATTAGTTTGTTATTGCAGGTTCTAATACTTTCAAATAACGAATCGCCGTACCTAAACGCACGGTTATTAAAGGCTACGCTAGGTTCGTAAACACTAATTAAGTGCCCGTTTAATATGCAATATTTATCTTTTGTCATTTTTGACTAAACTCAAATTTAAATACTAAAACGTAGCTAAATACCTTATAATCAATTAACTTAATAACAATAGGCAGTTAATCTCCTAAATTAAAATTATGACAAAATAGCGTTAATAAAATTTTGCACAGTATTTGAAAATACCAAAAGCAACACTTACATTTGATTACTAACTAAAACCCAAAAAATTATGTTTGACCAAAATGAATTTAAAAAATATGCCACCAAGCACGCAGGCATTAGCAGTTTAACTTACGAAAATTACTCTTCGCGCATTACCTCTTCATTAACTCCTTATATTATTGAAGAACGTCAATTAAACGTAGCACAAATGGACGTTTTTAGTCGTTTAATGATGGACCGTATTATTTTTTTAGGAACTGGCATTAACGACCAAGTTGCAAATATTGTGCAAGCGCAACTGTTATTTTTAGAAAGTGCCGATTCTAAAAAAGATATTCAAATTTACATTAACTCGCCAGGAGGTAGTGTTTATGCAGGTTTAGGTATTTACGATACCATGCAAATTATTAAGCCAGATGTAGCTACTATATGCACAGGTATGGCAGCAAGTATGGGCGCAGTGCTACAATGTGCTGGTGCTAAAGGTAAACGTACGGCGTTAAAACACGCACGTGTAATGATACATCAACCAATGGGTGGTGCCGAAGGACAAGCAACCGATATAGAAATTACGGCTCGCGAAATACAAAAATTAAAAAAAGAATTGTACGAAATTATTGCACACCATAGTGGGCAAACGTATGATAAAGTATGGGCAGATAGCGACCGTGATTATTGGATGATAGCCCAAGAAGCTAAAGAATACGGAATGATTGACGAAGTTTTAGAACGCAGACCATAACCTTTAATACCAAAATGATTTAATGTTATGCCAGTTTATATCCCTCTCAATGAGAGGGTATAGGAAGAGGTAAAAGAAAAACTAAATGCTAAATTACTTTGGTATAAATAAAAAAAAGCCACTTTTAAGTGGCTTTTTTTATATTATATAACTACTACTTGTTTTTTTTAAACAAAGGTATTAACGAGGCTATTACCCACACACTCTCTAACACCACAAAGGGCCAAAACTGTATCATATAGCTACTAACACCAGCTAAACCTGCACCAAAAATATTTAACAATAAATAAGTTGTAGTATCGGGACTTATTTTTTTTGTAATGTTTAATGCAAAGGCAATTAATAAAAGTGTAACCCCTATTGTACCTATCCAATCGCTTAAACTCATTTTTATTTACTGGTTAGTTGGGTAAAATATTTATAAAATAAAGGTATAGTTTCTATTCCCTTATAATAATTAAATAAGCCATAGTGTTCGTTTGGCGAGTGTAAGGCATCGCTATCTAAACCAAAGCCAAACAATATACTATCTAAACCCAATTCTTTTTTAAACAAAGCTACTATGGGTATGCTGCCCCCACCACGTGTTGGCACTGGCTTTTTGCCATAGGTATCGGCCATGGCCATACTTGCTGCTTTGTAGCCAGCACTTTGTGTGCTTACTACAATGGGTTCGCCACCGTGGTGTGCGGTTACTTTTACAGTAACGCCTTTTGGCGCAATGCCCTCAAAATAAGCACTAAATAATTTGCTTATTTCGTCTGAATTTTGATTAGGCACCAAGCGCATACTTATTTTTGCAAAAGCTTTACTTGGCAATACGGTTTTGGCCCCTTCGCCGGTGTAGCCACCCCAAATGCCATTTACATCAAGCGTTGGGCGTATGCCAGTGCGCTCGTTTGTAGTAAACCCTTTTTCGCCGTGCTCCTCAGCAATAGCTAAATCTTTTTTAAATTCTTGTAAATTAAAAGGGGCATTATTTAATTCTTCTCTGTATTCTTTACTTTCATTTACTACCTTATCATAAAAAGCGGGTATGGTAATATGGTTATTTTCATCGTGACAACTCGCTATCATTTTACACAAAATATTTATAGGGTTTGCTACGGCACCACCATATACACCGCTGTGTAAATCTCGGTTGGGGCCCGTAACTTCTACTTCCATGTAGGCTAAACCACGTAAGCCAGTATCAATACTTGGGGTATCGTTTGCAATAATGCTAGTATCTGAAATTAAAATAACATCGCCTTTTAGTTTTTCTTTATTAGCAATAATCCATGGGCCAAGGCTTGGCGAACCTACTTCTTCCTCACCCTCAATCATAAATTTAACGTTGCAGGGCAGGGTATTTGTTTTCATCATTAATTCAAAGGCCTTCACGTGCATATACATTTGCCCTTTATCATCACAACTTCCACGGGCATAAATGGCGCCTGTTGGGTGTAAATCTGTTTTTTTAATAACGGGTTCAAAGGGTGGGCTGTCCCATAAATTTAAAGGGTCGGCGGGTTGTACATCATAATGTCCATAAACAATAATGGTGGGTTTGTTAGGGTCTATCATTTTTTCGCCATACACTACAGGGAAGCCGCTTGTTTCAGATATTTCCACCTTATCGGCTCCAGCTTCAATTAAGCGTTGCTTAACGGCGTGTGCTGTTTTTAAAACATCGGCGCTGTATTTTTTATCAGCACTGATAGATGGTATTTTTAATAAATCTAAAAGTTCGTTTAATACACGCTCTTTGTTTTGACTAATGTAATCGGTTATAATTTTTTGTTCCATAATAGGGTATAAAGATATAGTTTTTACCCCTTTATACAATTTTAATTTAAGCTACTATTTTATAAAGTTATATACCTATTTTATAAAACCATACTGTTATTTTATGGTTTTGTACCGTTATTTTATAAAACAATAAGAGCAAGGTATAGGTTTATAAAATTAGCCAATAAAGCCAAGCCTTTATTTTATGGCTTTAAATTATTACAGTATAAAACTATAAATGTATTTTATAAAAGCATATTTGTACGTTATGGGTTTATGTTAGCATTTTATAAAGCCATAAATACACTTTATAAAATCATATTATTATCGTATGGCTTTGTATTATAGTCTTATGGAGCTATAATTGTTAAAAACCGTTAATTACAAGTAGCAAACAAAATAATATTAAAAAGTGCACGTTAATAAAAAATATTAACCCATAAAAACTCATAATTATGACTAGTGCCATTGTAATACCCTACGACACAAACATTAACGAGGTAGGTTTAAAAATTCATGCTCAAAATGTAGTTAATGCCGTTGCGGGCAATGTTAATTTTACATCGCCTTTTCCAAGTTTAATTCCTTTTCAAGCAACTGTAACCGATTTGGATGCAGCAATTACTAACCAAAAGCCGGGCGATGTAACTACTACCAGCAACCTACACGCCAAAGCTAAAAACGTAAAACGTTACTTACGTGCCCTTGCTGCTTATGTACAATTTACGGCAGATGGCGACCAAACCATTGCACTTAGCAGTGGTTTTAGCTTAAAACAAAGTAACAGTAAAGTTGCAAAAACATTTATGGCAAAGCAGGGTGTACTTTCTGGCACCGTATGGCTTGAAACTGGAAGTGGCGGCAGGGTAGCCTATAAGTGGGAAATGAGCCCCGACCCTATTGGCACCTGGGTGCAGGTAGATGTTACCACCCTCAGTAAAACAACAATTACTGGCCTTACCCCAGGTTTAAAGTATTGGTTTAGAGTGGCGCTTGTAACCAGCAAAGGCACTAAAAATTATAGCGACCCTTATATGGTACACGTTATATAAATGGAAGATGGAGATGTAAAAGGGAAGATGTAGCTTATCAAATAATACAATTTTTACATTTTACTTTTTAGAATTAATAAAAAAGCGTGTTGGTTTATCTGACACGCTTTTTTTATTGTATATTGCTTACGTGTTTATGAAAATTACCAAACTATATACGTTTATTGTTTTAAACTTACTAAGTAGTTTATTATTTTGCCAATATGCTAATAATTGGTGTGTAGGTAATAATGCAGGTTTAACGTTTAGCACAACACCACCAAGCCCTTTAAGTGGGTTTGCTTTAAATAATGTTGATAATAAAAGTGCCATTTCTGATGCGAGTGGGAATCTTTTGTTTTATACTGATGGCACACAAGTTTTTAATAAAAACCATATTTTAATGTCGAATGGTAGTGGATTAATTGGACATCCATCAGCAGGACAGTGTGCCGTAATTATTCCAATTCCATGTTCTAACAAGCGTTATGTTATTTTTCATGTAACAGAATATTCAAGCCCTGGTAATTTAAGCTATTCGGTTGTTGATATGAATTTAAATAGCGGCTTAGGGGATGTAGTTGTAGGTTTAAAAAATATTTCACTTGGTACCGGTTGGACTGAGAAACTATGTGCTTATTATTATCCTGTTGGTAATTACTATTGGCTTGTTTCACATAAGTGGAACAGTAATCAATTTGTTGCTTTAAAAGTAGATGCAACAACTATTGGTACATCTTCTGTTACGTCAAATATAGGTACTATCCATAACTGCGGTAGTTATGGTGGTTTACATGATGCAATGGGCCAATTAACTATTTCGCCAGATGGCAGCAAAATTATTAATGCCTTAACGTGTACTAACGTTTACGAATTGTTTGATTTTAACTTGGCTACAGGTAGTATTTCTAATCCAATTACAATTGCAGGTATTTCAAACTCTGCTTGGGGGACAGCATTTTCGCCAGATAGTAAAAAAATATATGTAAATAATTTATTTACTAATACTTTTCTTCAATACGATATAACGGTTTATAACTCAGCATCAATTTTAGCTTCACAATATAATATTCCAACAGGGTCGGTTGGTTACATGGAGTTAGGGTCTGATAATAGACTATATATTGCCCATCCTTCAAACACTAATTTATCAGTAGTTGGTAACCCTAATACGCTTGGTGTTGCGTGCAATTATTCGTTAAATGGCGTAAGTTTAGGGAGTAATACGTCCTCTTATGGTTTGTGTAGAGTGGCCTATAATATTCAGGCAAGTAGTTTACAAACTTTCTCTCTCACCCCCACCATTGCACAAGCTACAACTTGTGGTGGCGCATCATCGGCTACGGTTACGCCCTCAAACAATACTTTAACTTTAAATTATACATGGTTACCGGGTGGCTATACTACAACTGTTGTAAACAATTTACCAGCTGGCGTTTATACCGTTAGTGCAACTGATGCGGCTTGTAATAATGCTGTAACCCAATTTACAATTAACCCAACACCAGCTTTAAACGTAACTATAACAGCTGCTACGCCAAGTGCCTGTGTAGGTAATACTATTGGGCTTAGTGCAAATGCTATTGGCGGTGTTAGTGCATTAAACTATTTATGGAGCAATGGTGCTAATACCATTACTACCAACACTACACAATTAACAGGTGGTAGTTATATATATACACTTACTGTAAACGATGCTGGCAGTTGCATTATTACAAAAACTATTGCTTTAAACTTTGTGCCAAACCCTACACTTAGTACCACTAGTACTACTATTTGTGCGGGACAAACGGCAGTATTAGTTGCAAACGGTGCCACCACTTATACTTGGAGTAGTGGTAACACAACCCCTACAATTAATGTAACCCCTACAACTACTACCATTTATACAGTTGTTGGCGCAATGGCTACCTGCACGGCACAAGCACAAAGTACCGTAAATGTATACGCCACCCCACAAATTATAGGCAGTAATCAAAATAACGTATTATGCAACGGCAATAGTAACGGCACAGCAAGCGTAATAATAAGTAGTGGTACACCCACTTATAATTTTGTGTGGAGTACATTGCCCGTGCAAACCACCGCTGGTGCTACTGGGTTAAGCGCAGGCATGTATACAGTAACCGTTGTTGATGCAAATAATTGCACTGCAAAACAAACCTTTACCATTACTCAACCACAACCGTTAACGCTTGCTATTAATACACCAACTACTTGTAAAAATACGCCCACAGTAATAACTGCAAATGTAAGTGGTGGTACAGCAAATTATAATTACACTTGGCAACCTGGTAATTATACTGGTAATACTATTTTAGTAAATGCTACAAATACAAACTATACCTTAAACGTTATTGATGCAAATAACTGTGTAATAACTGGTACTACTGCTGTTTCCGTAGCAACTATAATGGCTAATTTTAATTATTTAATTAACCCCTGCGATAAATATTTAGTAACCACCAATACAAGTAGCAATGCAATAAATTATAATTGGTCTTTAGGTGATAATAGTTTATCTACAAACATAAACCCCACGCATACTTATGTTAGTGGTGGTAATTATACCCTTAGCCTAATTGCCACAAATAGCTTTGGTTGTAAGGATACCTTAAAAAAAGTAATACAAATTAATTCTGCCGATTGCGATAGCACCATTTTTGGTATAGCTAAAGCCGCCAGTATTAGTATTGTACATAACGATTTATATACCATTACCTTTAAAGTAATAGCCGTAAATAGTGCTACTAGTAATTTAAGTAATGTTAGTTTGTTTGATGATTTAACAACCGTATTTGCAGCACCAAGTACTTTTACAGTTATTAGTGCCCCACAATTACTATCTAACAACAGTGCTTTAGCTGTAAACCCTTTATTTAATGGGGTAAATAGTACCAATTTACTAATGCCCACCACAAGCACACTTATAGCAAATAAAAAAGATACACTTGCGTTTACAATACAATTTAGTAGTAATAAAAATTGTGGTCCGTTTAAAAATATAATTACTGGCAATGCTACTACTAAGTTAAATTTTTTAGTAAGCGATGCTTCGCAAAATGGCTCAAATGTCGATAGTGATGGCGATGGAAACCCAAAAAATAATAACGAACCAACGCCAATTACCCTACCTTTTTGCGATTTATTTGTACCCGATGCCTTTAGTCCAAATGGCGATGGTAAAAATGAAGTATTTGTAATTAACGGTTTAAATTGCCGAAGTATTAAATTAACGGTATTTAACCGCTGGGGTAGTAAAGTTTACGAGCATAACAATTATGATAATAGTTGGAACGGTACGGCCAGTGTAAAAAATACATTTTCGGGTAATGCTTTACTACCACAAGGCACTTACTATTATATTTTAGAATATACCGATGGCGATAAAGAAGTAAAAACAGGCTTTGTAGTATTGCAATATTAAAATACCTCCTTCTATTCATTTAAATATTTATATGGTTCAAACAATCAATAAATAAACCTTTTGGGCCTTAAGGGTTATAATTTAGTGGCAAAAATATTTTTACTATCTTTGTTTAAATTACTTTTTATGACTGAAACAATGACAAAAAGCGAATATTTAATGGACTTAGAAAATGAGTTTGGTGCGCATAATTATCACCCAATTCCGGTTGTAATTGAACGTGGCGAAGGTGTTTTTGTGTGGGATGTGGATGGTAAAAAATATTTCGACTTTTTAGCTGCTTACAGCGCGGTTAACCAAGGGCATTGTCACCCACGTATTATTAAAGCATTAGTTACGCAAGCACAAAAATTAACACTAACGTCTCGCGCCTTTTACAATAATATATTGGGCGAATACGAAAAATACATTACTACTTTTTTTGGCTACGATAAAGTATTGCCAATGAATACAGGCGTTGAAGGTGGCGAAACGGCTATTAAACTAGCGCGCCGATGGGGCTATGATGTAAAAGGAATTCCTGAAAATAAAGCTAAGATTGTTTTTGCAAATGGTAATTTTTGGGGTAGAACTCTAGCCGCCATATCGAGTAGTAACGACCCCAGCAGTTATAAAGGCTTTGGCCCCTACATGACGGGTTACGAATTGGTAGATTACAATGATTTAATAGCATTGGAAAATGCCATTAAAGACCCAAACACTGCCGCTTTTATGGTAGAGCCTATACAAGGCGAAGCAGGAGTTGTTGTGCCAACAGAAGGATATTTAAAAGGAGTGCGTGCCCTATGCACAAAATACAATGTGTTATTTATAGCTGACGAAGTACAAACAGGTTTAGCTCGCACAGGCAAAATGCTAGCTTGCGATCACGAAGGTGTAAAACCTGATATTTTAGTTCTTGGCAAAGCCCTAAGTGGCGGTGTTATGCCTGTTAGTGCAGTGTTAGCAAGTAACGAAATTATTTTAACCATTAAGCCAGGCGAACACGGCAGCACTTATGGTGGTAATCCTCTGGCCTGTGCCGTTGCAATGGAAGCATTACAAGTTTTAAAAGATGAAAAATTAGCCGAAAATGCTGAAGCATTAGGAATTATTTTTAGAGCAGAAATGAATAAACTAAAAGCCGACACTGACGTGATTACTGAAGTTAGAGGTAAAGGTTTATTTAACGCCATTGTTATTAAAGAAAAAAATGGTAAAACTGCCTGGGATGTTTGCTTGCAATTTGCAGCAGCTGGCTTATTAGCAAAGCCTACACATGGCGACATTATTCGTTTTGCGCCACCTTTGGTAATTACTAAAGAACAATTAATGGAATGCGTAACCATTATTCGTAATGTTATTTTAGCATATTAAACCTTACGCCTTACTTGTCTTAAAGGCTCGTTAGGTGTTTTTATTACTAAATGATAGAAACAACACCCATAAAAGAAAACGAAAATATTGGCTTTCATTACACCGTAACCGATGAACAGTTAGAAGCACGGAGTAAAATGACTACCGAAGAAATTATTAATTGGGTAGAAGAAACCGCTCAATTTATTTACGAAATACAAACGCCCGAAGAACGAGAGCGACTAAAAAAAGCAAAAAATTATAAATGGTAACTTATAATCCAAAAGACTGGATACGCCTAATTTTACAATTTCATAAATCAGATACTATTCGTATTTTGTTTCCAGCAATGTTGTTAATTGGCTCTATAACTGCTGTGGTTACTGTTATTGAACATTTTTATATTACAGAGTCTATTCAAGGAAACATTACCATTTTCCATCAAATTTCGGGTTTCATTATTTCGTTGGTATTGGTGTTTCGTATTAACTCGGCCTACGACCGTTGGTGGGAAGGGCGTAAACTATGGGGCTCGCTTTTAAATAACTCGCGCAACTTAGCTATTAAATTACACGCCCTTATTCCTCAAAGTAGTATAATTGAACGTAAAGAAATTAGCAATTTGATTGCAAACTATGCATATGTTTTAAAAGAACATTTGCGTAATAACCCCTACCCAAACTTAATTGTGGATTGTGTTACACTTACTAAAGAAAAATATGCAGATGCCTCTCACAAACCCAATTACATTGCAAAAGAGTTAACAAACTATACAATTAATGTGTGCCAAAAATCACAAAAAACATCAAACGATTATTTATTAATTAGCGAAAATATTGATGATATGACCGAAATTTGCGGTGCTTGCGAGCGTATTAAAAACACACCCATTCCTTATTCTTACAGTATTTTTATTAAAAAAATTGTATTTATCTATATTATTACAATGCCCATTGCCTTTGGTTTAACGGCAGGTTTTTGGAGCATACCAATTGTAATGATAATGTTTTATGCCTTTGCCTCTTTAGAATTAATTTCCGAAGAAATTGAAGACCCTTTTGGTACAGATGAAAATGATTTACCAACAGATGAAATTGCCGAAAAAATTAAATTAAATACACAAGAAATTTTACTAACGTGAGCAACCAACTAAATTACACATTTAATCATACTACCGATTTTGAAATTAAAGTAACTACCTTTTTTGGTTTAGAAGAAATTTTAGCAAAAGAATTGTTACAATTAGGTGGCAAAAATATTGAGCCCTTTAAACGTGGTGTATCTGTTACAGGCGATTTAGGTTTTTTATACAAAGCTAATTTATGTTTGCATACGGCTTTAAAAGTGTTAATTCCTATTACAAAATTTACAGCCAATAATGAGCATGAATTATACGACGCTATTAAACTAATTGAGTGGGAAAAATTTATTGATACCACTGATAGTATAATGGTAGAAAGTGTTTTAAACACCGAGTTATTTGTCCATAGTTTATTTGTTTCGCAAAAAGCAAAAGATGCTATTGTTGACCGCTTTAGAGAAAAAACAGGCAAACGCCCCGATGTAGATATTATTCGCCCCATGTTTAAACTCTATATTCACGTGTATAAAAACGAAGTGAGTTTAAATTTAGATAGCAGTGGCGACCCTCTTTACAAACGTGGTTACCGTAGTGATATTAACGAAGCGCCTATGAAAGAAGTGTTAGCATCTGGGCTTGTAAAATTAAGCGGTTGGGAACCTCATTTATTATTAATAGATGGCATGTGCGGCGCCGCTACTATTGGCATTGAAGCAGCACTTTGGGCAAACAACATCCCGCCAGGTTATTACCGAAACGATTTTACATTTATGCGTTGGCGTAATTTTGATGAAAAATTATATGAAACTATTTTTGAAAGTAGTATTAGTAAAATAAAAAATAATCCAGTAACTATTCTTAGCAACGATATTGATAACCAAACTTTAAAAAAGGCAAGTATTAACGTAAAAAATGCAAAGGTAGACGACGTTATCACCTGCTCTAATCAATCATTTTTTGATATTGTGCCCGATAGACCAACAGGCACTATTATTTTAAATCCACCCTATGGTGAGCGTTTACCTGTTGCCGATATACAAGCCATGTATAAAGAAATTGGAAGTAAATTAAAAAAAGATTTTCAAAACTTTAACGCTTGGATAATTAGTAGTAGTCCCGAAGCCATTCATAGCATTGGTTTACGCCCATCGCGCCGAATACAAATTTATAATGGTGCTTTAGAGTGCCGTTATTTAAAATACGAATTGTATGGTGGAACAAAAAAAGTACATAAGATAAAAGACAATCAAAATTAATTATATTTGTATTAAAATAAATCATTATGCTATCTACAAAACTAAGTGCAGCTTTAAATAAGCAAATTCAATTCGAAGGCTCATCTTCTCAATATTATTTAGCAATGGCTAGTTGGGCCGAAACACAGGGCTTAAATGGCGTGTCGGCTTTTTTATACACCCATGCTGATGAAGAGCGTATGCATATGCTAAAGCTAATTAAATTTGTTAACGAGCGTGGCGGACATGGCATTGTTCCAACATTAACACAACCTCCGGTAACCTTTAAATCAGTAAAATCGGTTTTTGAAGAAGTTTTAAAACACGAAATGAAAGTAACTGCCGAAATAAATAATTTAGTAGAAATTACCCTAAAAGAAAAAGATTATACAACCCATAATTTTTTACAATGGTATGTGAGCGAGCAATTAGAAGAAGAAGCTTTAGCCCGCAAAATAGTTGATAAATTAAAACTAATTGGCGATGATAAAGGCGGCCTTTATTTTTTTGATAGAGACATGGAAGTAATGGCACAGGGCGATGGAAAAGCAGAAGAAAAAACAAAATAAATTTTAACGAAGCCTTAAAATAAAAATATAATTTTTAATGCTAAGTAAAAAAATAAAACAACTTTCAAAACATTACTTTACACAAGTACAAGCTATTCGTAGGCATTTACATCAATACCCCGAATTGTCGTTTAACGAGTTTGAAACCTCAAAATATATTCAGCAACAATTACTTAAAGCCAATATTGAGTTTAAAACGGGTTTTGTAAAAACAGGCATCGTTGCTATTATAAAAGGAAAAAACCCCACTAAAAAAACAATTTTATTGCGTGCCGATATGGACGCATTACCCATTACCGAAAAAAACAATGTGCCTTACAAATCTTGTAACCAAGGGGTAATGCACGCTTGCGGACACGATGTGCATAGTGCCTGCGCTTTAGGTGCAGCTTTTATTTTAAACGATTTAAAAGCAGAGTGGGAGGGAACCGTAAAAATTATGTTTCAGCCCGGCGAAGAGGTATTGCCAGGCGGTGCAAAATTAATGATTGAAGCTGGCGTTTTAAAAAATCCTAAAGTTGATAAAGCAATTGCTCTACACGTATTTCCAAGCATGGAAGTAGGTAAAGTGGGTTTTAAAACGGGTATGTATATGGCTAGTACCGACGAGTTGTATTTAACCGTTAATGGCAAAGGGGGGCATGCCGCTATGCCTAACGAATACGTCAATCCATTAATTATCGCTTCCGAAATTTTAGTAGAAATAAATAATACATTTATGACATCTACTTCTAAAAAAAACATTCCTACCGTTGTAGCCTTTGGTAATATTGAGGGCAAAGGCGCCACCAATATTATTCCAGATAAAGTTGAGCTAAAAGGCACGTTTAGAACCATGAACGAAGAATGGCGAAATAAAGCACATTTGCAACTACAAAAAATTGTAAAAAAATACTCTTTAAAATATGGTATTAAATCTGTTTTAAGAATAGAAAAAGGCTACCCATTTTTAGTAAATGATGAGGTGTTTACAAACCAATGCATTGGTGATGCGCAGAGTTTTTTGGGAGTTAAAAATGTTGAACAATTGCCACTAAGAATGACCGCCGAAGATTTTGCATTTATTAGCCAAAAAGTACCAAGCTGTTTTTTTAGACTAGGAACAGGCAATAGCCATAAAAAAATCACATCTGGTGTACACACCCCAACTTTTGATATTGACGAAAAAGCCCTGCAAATTGGAATGGGTTTATTAGCACAATTTTGTACAAACGGTTAAAACCCTGCCACTAAATCAATTTAGATTTTAAATTTTAACAGTTATAATGTGCAATTGTTAAAAAATATTTGTATTTTCGTTTAATATTTTTTATAAAAATACTATGAAAACAAAATTACTATTTGTATCTATTTTATTTTTCATCTCTTTAAGCTTCCTAAAAGCACAGCAAAAAGTTGTAAATCCAATTAAACTTATTGAAGAGAAATTGATGAGAGAAAAACCACAATTTACTTCTAAAACAAGTCCCAACAATTTTTCAGGTATGGTAAGCTACGGTCAAACGGCCCCAACTGGTGTTTTTATTAATAGCCTATCTCAGCAGCAGTTAATAAATGAATGTACTTTTTTTGGTGGTGATAGCTTAAATGGTTTTGTTTTTGAAAAAGTGGCTAAAGAAATTATAAATCTGGATGGACTTAAATTATTATTAGAATTTAAAGCAGCCATGTACAGAAAGCAAGTAAGCTTTGTTAAAAATAAATATAACATTAGTGATAAAAAAGTAAATGCAGCACAACCATTTATTGATGTAACAAGCAAAACATCTTCTCAAAATAACACTTCTGCAAGTGTTTGTAATAATATAGATTTTGAGGATGGAAATACGGGCACTTGGACAGTTATTAGTGGCTATAATCAAAATTCAAATGCTGCACTAACAATACCAGCCTCTGCTTTTACAGTAGGTGTTATAAGCACCAATCAAAATATTTATAGTTGTAGCGATGTAAATATAATTACCGCCGCTTATGGTAACGACCCTATTGGGTTTCCAGGTTTAGACCCAAATGGTGCTTCAACATCTATAAGGTTAGGAGGATTTAATATTAATGCTGCTGATGGTTACGGCTTTGGTTGTGCGGGATCTCATTGGACAAATGGATCGTATGCTAATGGTGAAAAAATAGAAAAAACAGTATTGGTTAGTGCAGCAAATGCATTACTTACCTATGATTACGCAGTAGTATTAAACGATGGTGGACATGGTAATGGCAGTCAACCCTATTTTCACGTGTTTGTAACTAATTTAGCAGGAGTGGTTTTGTCTTCATGTACTCAATACTACGTACAGGCTGCTGCTGGGGTTCCGCCTGCAGGTTTTGTAAACTCAGGTTATGTGAATACGTACGATAATAGCGCTTTTTATTATAAAAATTGGACATCAAACAGTATAAATTTAACGCCTTATATAGGTACAAATGTAAAAATTTCGTTTGTAGCGGCGGGTTGTACTTTTGGAGCCCACCCTGGTTATGCATATGTAGATGCTATTTGCGGGCCTTTAACAATTAATAGTTCAAATGCCAATCCATGCGCCGGTTCTAATGTTATTTTAACGGCACCTTCTATTCAGGGCGGTTCTTATTCATGGTCGGGGACTGGTGTCACAGGCTTAACTACCCAAACAGTTTCTGTAAATACCTCTGGTACTTATTCTTGTTCGTTAATTCCTCCTCAAGGTGTAACCTGTGCTTACACTGTCACTCAAACAGTATCTTTTATACCGTTACCAATTGCTAATGCTGGGCCTACACAAAATTTAACCTGTTCTAATACTACTACTATTTTATCTGGTAGTGGAGGCGGAACTTATAGTTGGTCTGGCCCAGGTATTGTAGCTAATGGAACAACAGCGAATCCATCTGTAAATGTAGCAGGCACGTATAACCTAACAGTTACCAATAGTTTTGGTTGCGTTTCCGCACCAGCATCTGTAGTTGTTGGAACTAATACTACACCACCAGGGCCGAATACCATAGCGCCTAGTGCAATCACTTGTGGTACGCCCAATGTAAATGTTGCAGTAACTGCAACTGCAGGTGTATCTTATAATTGGACAGGGCCAAGTATTATAAGTGGTGGTACAACCTCTTCAGCCTTAGTAAATGCTGCTGGTAACTATACCGTTGTTGTTACAAATACCAGCGGAAATGGTTGTTCGGCCAGTGCTGTTGTTAATGTGCAATCTAGCAACGCAGTAACTGTTTCACCAAGTACAAGTGGTGTTATTACCTGTTCTAATTCATTAATAAATTTAAGTACACCAAATGTTGCTAGCCAAAGTTATACTTGGACAGCGCCAAGTGGAGCTACTATTGTGTCTGGTGCAAATTCAGCAGCAGCTACGGGCTCTAACGCAGGCACTTACACGGTTACTGTATTTAATACCAGTAATGGGTGTACGCAAATTGGTGCTATTGCAGTTAATGTAAATACTACTGTTCCTTCAGCAACGGCAAGTATTGCAGGGGTAATAACGTGTACTAATACAGCAGTTACTTTAAATGTAAATCCTGCTGGGTATAACTACAACTGGACAGCTAGTGGTGGTGGTGTTATAACATCAGGTGCAACATCGCAATCAGCAACTGGTAATGGTAATGGCTCTTATTATGTATTAGTTACCAATCCTGCAAATGGTTGTTCTGTCACAAAAACAATTACCCCAGCAGTAAATACAACTACAATAGCTGCAAGTATTAATACGCCAAGTGTTTTAACGTGTAATACAACCACTGTAAGCTTAACTGGTAACCCAGGTGCAGGCGTAAGTTACGTTTGGGCGGCTCCAAATGCTACTAATATTGTTACTTCAAACAATATTCAAACCATAGGTGTAAATGCACCAGGTACATATACTTTAACCTTAACAAATTCAGCTAATGGTTGCCCAAGCACCCCTACAACAGTAAATGTTACACAATCTTTAACTCAACCTGTATTAAGTGCAACTAGTCAAACAGCCAGTTCGGGTTGTGGCACGTCAAGTTTGGTAACTTTGTCAGGCACAAGCACGCCAGCAGGAAGCACTTATACGTGGGTTTCTTCGGGTGGTTTTTCAAGCGGAGTAAATAGCTCTTCAGTTATTGCAAATGGCGCAAACACTTATACTTTAATGTCTTCGCATCCAGTAACGGGCTGTGTAGCATCTTTGGTATTTACAGTAGTGCCCTCTACTAACCAACCAAGCTTAACTATTTCATCTCCTTCTGGCGTTATTACTTGTTTAAATTTAATACAATCCACTACGGTTACTTCAAATCCAGCTTCTGGAGTAACATACACTTGGACGGGACCGGGTATTGTAGGTTCGGCAACGGGCGCTTCAATAACTGGAAGCGTGGCTGGTACATATAATTTATTAGTAACAAATACTAGTAACAATTGTAATAATTCTATATCTTATGTTATAACGGCAAATAATACACCAGTAACGCCAAGCGCAAATTCATCAAATACTATAACTTGTGTAAATACAACCACAATTGCCTCAAATGTATCGGGTGCAGGGCCTTTTACTTATAGTTGGACGGGGCCCGCTGCATTTACTTCTTCAGCAGCTAACTTTACAACAAATATAGCAGGTGTTTACAATGTTACAGTAACTAATACCTCAAGCGGTTGTACTGGCACTACTAATATTACAGCTGTGGCAAATGTTACAGCACCAAGTACACCTACAATTTCGGCAAATAATATTACTTTAACGTGTGCTTCAAATGCAACAGTTATTACAGCAAACTCAACAGGTGCAACATCTTATTCTTGGTCAGCCCCAGTTGGTGGAGCCATTACATCTGGTAGCAACACAGCAACAGCAAATGTAGTAGGCGCAGGTGTTTATACAGTTGTTGCCATTGGTGGTAATGGTTGTAATACAGCATTTTTCCCGGTAACAGCTACGGTTAATACGCCAGCAGGCGCACCAAGCGTAGTATTAAGCAACAGTGTGTTGGCAATAACATGTTCTTCTACAAGCCCATCTGCTACTGCAAATACAACGGTTTCGGGGGTTACTTATTCTTGGTCGCCAGGCACAGGTATAGCAGGAAGTACAACTGGTGCTACCGTTACGTTTACACAAAGTGGTACGTACAGTGTGGTTGTAACTAATACAACAAATAATTGTTCGGCAGCAGGAGGTAATTTAATTGTAACGGTTACTAATAATAATACGCCGCCAAACGCAAATGCTACAAGTATACCTACTATAAATTGTACAAATACATTAGTGACGATAAGCCCTGTTTATACACCTAGTACTGGTTTAGTATTTGATTGGACAGGCACAAACATTGTTGGAACTACAACTAACTCATCGGTACAAACAAATAGTAATACTCCTATAACTGTTAATTTTACAAATACCGCTAATGGTTGTGTAAATTCGTTAGTACTAGCGCCAGTAATAGACAATATTGCACCTACAGTTTCTTTAACCACCACTACAGGTGGTACTAATTTAACATGCCAAACACAAACCTTAAACTACAGTGCTTTGGGTTCGCCTACAAGTGGTGTTACGTATTTATGGAGTAATGGTGCTACTACGCCAAACATAAATATTACATTGGCAGGTAGTTATAGTGTGATTGCTACAAATACTGTTAATGGTTGCCAAACCACACAAAACTTTACTGTTGGTGGTGGCACGAGTTTACCAAGTTTTACTGCGGCAGCAAACTCTGTTATACCATGCGGAAGCTCAACTACAGCGTTAAATGCTACAAGTAGTAATACCAATGTAAGTTACCTTTGGGGTGGCCCAGGCGGCGGTATTTTAAATGGAGCTACTACGGCAAATCCTATAGTTGGAAGTGTGGGCACTTATACATTATTAGTTACAGATAACACTACGAGTTGTAGCGTAACACAAACCATTAGTGTATCAAATAGTTCGGTAATAGCGCAATTTACAGCTACGCCATTAACAGGCCCTGCACCTTTAAATGTAAATTTTACTAATCAGAGTATAGGTTCTACTACTTATATGTGGAATTTTGGTAATGGTACATCTACACAAACAAATCCCCAAAATTCTTACCCAGTTAGCGGTACATATACTGTAGTGTTAACAGCCTATAATGGCCCATGTAGTGATACTGCTACCATTATTATTAAAGTGTTAGAAGCCCTAGGAGTAATACCAGAAGTATTTACACCAAACGGCGATTTATATAACGCTACCTTTGAAATTAAAGGACTAGATAGTTATCCAAAAAACAGTTTACAAATATTTAACCGTTGGGGTAACGAGGTTTATAAAGCATCGCCATACAAAAACGATTGGGTAGGCACACCAAACGTAGCAGGTAAAACAGGTAGCGATAAATTACCTACAGGCACTTATTATTATATATTAGATCTTGGAGATGATGCCAAAACCACCTTTAAAGGTTATGTTCAGTTGCAGTATTAATAGCAATAAATAAAAATATAAAACCTCAATAGTTTAAACTATTGAGGTTTTTTGTTTTTACAATAATTTAGTGAGGTTAAAATGCATCTTTCATTAACAGCTACACGTTTAAAACATTGTTTTTTAGTATAAAATAACATAATTTTTTACTTGTATTTTTAATAGCTATGAGTAATAAGTATAGAACAAAACTTGACGATGTAACTTTTACCGAAAAAGATTTACCACAACACGATATTGTTGAAGAGATAACCTCGGATAAAACGAATTTGGATAAAAAAAATAAAATAAAGTCTACCCAAAAAGTAAAGACAGAAACTGCCAAACCAAAAATTGAAAAAATTACTTTAGTACAACGCTGGCAGCAATTCGTTGCATTTTATACAAATGAGCGCACACAAAAAATTTTAGGATTATCACTTGTACTATCATCTATTTATTTAGCACTTGCTTTTACATCTTATTTTTTTACTTGGGATATTGACCAAGATAAAGTACTTGGCACAACTACCGATTTATTTTTACCCGAAACCAAAGTTGTAAATTGGCTAGGTAAAATTGGCGCTTTAGTTTCGCACTTTTTTATTTACAAAGGTTTTGGCGTAGCCTCGTTTTTTTTAGTGCCTGTTATATTTGCATATGGGGTGCAAAAAATGATGCAAAAAAAACTCATCTACATTGGTTCATTTAATGCCAAATGGTTGTTTTTAATGGTATGGACGTCACTTTTACTAGGGTATATTTTTAGCGACAAATTATTTTATTTAGGTGGTGGTTTTGGTTATTTTGTAAATGCGCAAATTTCTAACTTTGTTGGTAACGCTGGTTTATTGGCACTTATAGGTTTTAGTATGCTATCGTTTTTAGTACTAAGTATTAATTTAAGTTTTAAACTTCCGTCAAAGCCTGTAATTGAAGACGACGAACTTATTGAACAAGAATTAACCGAAACACCAGTAAACTTAACTAAAGAAAGCAATGCCTCGTTTAACGAAATTAAAGAATTAAAATTAACACCCGAAGAAGAAGCCGAATTATTAAATTTTGAAATTAAACAAAAAGGTAATGATTTAATTATAGAGCCTGTAAACCCTGCTACCAATAATAATGTAGGTTTTGAAGTAGTAGTTACGGGAGACGATACTATTTTACAAAAAATTGATGAAACTAAAATTGACTTAGATACTAACATAGAAAGCCTAGTAGTGCCCGAAAATAAGGCTGAACCCGAATTTAAAATTGAACCCACCATTGCTGAGCCCGAAGTTTTAGACGATGAAAACAAAGCGCAAAAATTAGTAGCGCAGTTTGGAGAGTACGACCCCACCTTAGATTTAGGTTCATATAAATTCCCAAGTTTTGATTTACTAACCGATTATGGCGATGCCAAAGGCAAAGTAACACAAGAAGAATTAGTTGCCAATAAAGATAAAATTGTTAGTACCCTAAAAAACTTTGGAATAGAAATTGAAAAAATTATGGCTACCGTTGGGCCAACAGTAACTCTTTACGAAATCATCCCAGCTGCAGGCGTACGTATTAGTAAAATAAAAAATTTAGAAGACGATATTGCTCTAAACCTTGCAGCCCTTGGTATTCGTATTATTGCGCCTATACCAGGCAAAGGCACTATTGGTATTGAAGTGCCCAACCAAAACCCCGAAATTGTGCCCATGCGCAATATTTTAGCTTCTGAAAAATTTAATAATTCTAATTACGAATTGCCCATCGCTTTAGGTAAAACAATTAGTAACGAAATTTTTATTGCCGATCTTACAAAAATGCCTCACTTACTAATGGCAGGTGCTACAGGGCAAGGTAAATCAGTGGGTTTAAATGCAGTATTGGTTTCTTTACTCTACAAAAAACATCCATCGCAAGTAAAATTTGTATTAGTCGATCCTAAAAAAGTAGAATTAACTTTATTTAAAAAAATTGAGCGCCATTTTTTAGCTAAACTGCCAAATGCCGAAGATGCTATTATTACCGATAACACCAAGGTTATTCATACCTTAAATAGTTTATGTATTGAAATGGATAATCGCTATGCTTTATTAGAAGATGCGCAAGTTCGAAATATAAAAGAATACAATACTAAGTTTATTAACCGCAAATTAAACCCTAACGACGGACATAAATTTTTACCATATATTGTTTTAGTAGTAGATGAGTTTGCCGATTTAATTATGACGGCCGGTAAAGAAGTAGAAGCACCAATTGCTCGCCTAGCCCAGTTAGCACGTGCCATAGGCATTCATTTAATTATTGCCACACAACGCCCAAGCGTAAATATTATTACTGGCACAATTAAAGCCAACTTCCCAGCGCGTATTGCGTTTAGAGTTACTAGCAAAATTGATAGCCGTACTATTTTAGATAGCGGTGGGGCCGACCAATTAATTGGACGAGGGGATATGCTTTTAAGCACAGGAAATGATTTAATTCGTATTCAATGTGCTTTTGTAGATACACCAGAAGTGGAAAAGATTACCGATTTTATTGGCAACCAGCGCGCCTACCCAACCGCTTTTTTATTACCTGAATATGTGGGCGAAGATGGAAGTGATGGCAAAGAAGCTGTTGATTTAAGCGAACGCGATAAAATGTTTGACGATGCCGCTAAATTAGTAGTGCAGTTTCAACAAGGCTCAGCTTCGTTTTTACAGCGTAAATTAAAATTAGGGTATAACCGTGCTGGCCGTATTGTTGACCAACTAGAAGCAGCTGGAATTATTGGTCCTTTTGAAGGCAGTAAAGCACGCGAAGTTATTTGCCGCGATATGCAACAATTAGAAGAAATTTTGCAAAAATTAAGAAATAAGTAAAAAAATTAAACCTTTATGTAATTCTAAAGTCCAATTTGGTATTACATTTGTAGTATTATAAAATATGAAAAAACTATTCACAATATCTGCACTATTTTTTACTTTAATTATTAATGCGCAAGATCAAGACCCTAAAGCAAAGGCAATTTTAGACGATTTAAGTAAAACTACTAAAACCTACAAAACTATTTTTGCGGAGTATAATTTCACTATTCTTAATAAAGAAGGTAAACAATTAGAAAAACAAAGTGGTAAAGTTCAAATAAAAGGCGAAAAATTTAAGTTAGAGATTCCAGGAAATACTATTGTGTGCGATGGAAAAACATTATGGAATTATAATAAAGATGCCAAAGAAGTAACTATTAAAAACTTTGACGCCACTAACGAAGATCAACTAAACCCTAGCAAAATTTTTACCATGTACGAAAAAGGGTATAAGTTTAAATACGAAAAAGATGAAAAAGTTGGATTAGTAAATTGCGCTACTATTGATTTATTTCCTGCTGATAAACCCGAAAAAAAGAAATTTCATACTATAAAATTATACGTAGATAAAGTTAAAAAACAAGTAGCTCAGCTTAAAATGCTTATGAAAGATGGTGGTAAACAAATTTATGAAATAAAAACATTTAAGCCCAATACCGAAATGGCCGATGCTTTATTTGTGTTTGATGCCAAAGGTTTTAAAGCCGATCAAATAAATGATGAGCGTGATTAATGCTTTAAAATCATATTAATTGCACCTTATATATTAAAAAACGAAGTTGAATAATAACATCAACTCCGTTTAAAAAATTAATTACAAAAAATTATTCTGCTTTTTTTGCAGCCTTTTTAGCAGCAGCTTTTTTTGGCGCAGCTTTTTTTGTTTCGCCTGTAGCAGTTGCTTTAGTCGATTTTGTAGCTACTTTCTTTTTCTTAGGTCGAACAACTCCTGTACTTCCAATGTGAATCTTTCCACGTTTTGTTTTTTTATCTCCTTTTCCCATAATATATTTTTGTTTATTGCATAAAAGTAAAGAATTATATTTACCAAACAAATAATGAAGTTAACCTTTAATAAACAAGAGCGTCTTTGTAGTAAAAAACAAATGGAATTACTTTTTAGTAAAGGCAAAAATAACTTTGCACACCCACTTAAATTTATTTTTATAGAAGTAAATACAAAACTGCAATACCCTGCCCAAACCATGTTTGTAGTGCCTAAACGCCAGTTTAAAAAAGCACACGACCGCAATAAATTAAAACGTCGTATGCGCGAAGCGTATCGATTAAATAAAGGTGCTTTTTATGAAAGTTTAAAAATATCTAATAAAATAATTATTGCTGCCTTTATTTATGTTGGTAAAAAGCCCGAAGAATATAAAACTATTGAAAAAAGCATGCAACAACATCTAAATCTCTTTTTACCTAAACCCCATAAAATGATAAACATAAACGATAAAGAAACACTATTTGCCAGCATTGATAAATTTAAAGAAGGTGCTAAACCCTTATTTGGTGTGATGACCCCACAGCATGTTTTAGAACATTTAATCATGTCCCTACATATATCAACTGGCAAAAAACAAGTTGAGTTTAAAGGGCAACAAGAAATAGCAGATAAAATAAAAGCCACTTTAATATATACAAATACCGAATTGCCTCAAGGCATTAAAAATCCTTTGTTAACAGATGAATTAAGCCCATTAAAATTTAATAGCTTAGAGGTTGCAAAACAAGAATTAAAAAACGAATTAAGTTATTTTTATAATTTTAGGCAAAACAACCCTACGTTTATGGCGGTTCATCCACGTATGAATAATTTAAATTTAGAGGAGTGGACAATTATTCATAGCAAACATTTTTCGCATCATTTTAAACAATACGGTTTAATTTAATTTTTATGAGTTATATAATTTCAGGCATTCAACAAGTAGGTATTGGTGTAGCCAACGTGCACCAAGGTTTTAATTGGTATAACAAACATTTTGGTATGGATATACCCATATTTGAAGAAGCGGCCGAAGCTAATTTAATGCTGCCTTACACAGGAGGCAAACCCCATAAACGCCATGCTATTTTAGCAATAAATTTAAAAGGCGGTGGTGGTTTCGAAATTTGGCAATACACCAGCCGCACGCCACAAGCCCCAGAGTTTAAACCCCAATTAGGCGATTTAGGTTTGTTTTGTGCAAAAATAAAAAGCGAAGATATAATAGCATCTTACAATTATTTAAAATCTCAAAACGTAAAATTATTAGGCGAAATTAGTACCAACCCCATTGGTAAAAAACATTTTTTTATAGAAGATGCCTTTGGTAATTTATTTGAAATTATTGAAGACGATACTTGGTTTGGAAAAGGTTTAAAAACTACTGGCGGCCCAATTGGTATGATAATTGGCGTTAGTAATATTGAAAAATCAATACAATTTTATACTAAAGTTTTAGGTTACGATAAAGTACTTTATAATGCCGAAAATAGTTTTAGCGATATAGCCGTTTTGCCTGGTGGAAGCGTAAACGTAAAACGCGCCATATTAACTCACAGCGCAAAACGCGTAGGCCCCTTTAGCAATTTATTCGGCAATAGTTATATTGAGTTGGTTGAAGCAAAAAATTACACACCACATAAATTGTTCGAAAACCGTTTTTGGGGCGATTTAGGCTTTATACATCTATGCTTTGATATTAAAAACATGAAAGCCTTACAAAAAAATTGCGAAGCCTTAGGGCATCCCTTTACTGTTGATGGTGGCGCAGGTTTTGAAATGGGCGAAGCAGCAGGCCATTTTACCTATATTGAAGACCCAGATGGTGCTTTAATAGAATTTGTAGAAACAAAAAAAATGCCCATTTTAAAAAAATTAAACTGGTATTTAGATTTAACAAAACGCCCAGCAGAAAAACCCTTACCTAATTGGATGCTTAAAGCCCTAAGGTTTAATAGAAAGAAGCTTATATAAATCTACACTTGCCAAAACCCACTAAAATTCTATATTTGTAGCTCAAAATTATATGGACTACAACTTTACCGAAATAGAAAAAAAATGGCAAGCAAACTGGGCTGCTCATAAAACATTTAAGGCTTCAGATGGTTCTGATAAACCAAAATATTATGTATTAGATATGTTTCCTTACCCCAGCGGTGCGGGTTTACATGTGGGGCATCCCTTAGGTTACATTGCCAGCGATATTATTGCCCGCTACAAACGCCACAAAGGCTTTAATGTGTTGCACCCTATGGGTTACGATAGTTTTGGTTTGCCAGCCGAACAATATGCTATTCAAACAGGGCAACATCCAAAAATTACTACCGAAGAAAACATTGCGCGTTACCGCCAACAAATGGATAAAATTGGTTTTAGTTTTGATTGGGATAGAGAAGTACGCACCTCAAACCCTGATTATTATAAATGGACACAATGGATTTTTATTCAAATATTTAATAGCTGGTATAATAAAAAAACAAATAAAGCGGAAGATATTTCTTCTTTAATAAAAGAATTTGAAGCAAACGGAAATACAAATGTAAATGCTATTTGCGATGATGATACAAAGCAATTTTCGGTGGCAGATTGGAAAGTATTCTCTGAAAAAGAAAAATCAGATGCGTTAATGCATTATCGTATGGCGTATTTGGGCGAAGCCTATGTGAATTGGTGCCCCGCTTTAGGAACTGTACTTGCCAACGATGAGGTAAAAGATGGCGTAAGCGAACGTGGAGGCCATCCGGTTGAACGTAAGTTAATGAAACAATGGAGCATGCGTATTACCGCTTATGCCCAACGTTTGTTAGATGGATTAGATACCTTAGATTGGACCGAAAGTTTAAAAGAAAGTCAGCGTAACTGGATTGGAAAAAGTGAAGGAACTACCATTACATTTAAAATACAAAACCACCTATCCCCAACCCTTTCCAAAGGAAAGGGAGCAGAGGCAAATGCGTCAAAAACACTTGGCTATTATACTACTGATGGTCAGATGTGGAATTTGCTTCAAGATAAAGCTTTAAAAATGAGAAATGAACCTACTCCTGCTGAAGATGCTTTGTGGCAATCTTTAAAAGGAAATAAGTTAGATGTTCATTTTAGAAGACAACACATAATAGATAGATTTATTGCGGATTTTGTGTGTATAAGTAAATTATTAGTTGTAGAAGTTGATGGAGATATTCATGATTACCAAAAAGAAGCTGATCAAGAGCGAACAGAACGTATAAATGAATTAGGGTTTAAGGTTATTAGATTTAAAAACGAAGAAGTAATTGGAAATGTTGACAATGTTTTAAAAAAAATAAAACAAGAACTTGATGTTCAAACAAATTTATTAAAAGGTAATCCTGCCTCTAAAGTCCTCCCTTTTGGGGAGGATTTAGGAGGGGTGATAACTGTTTTTACCACCCGCCCCGATACCATCTTCGGCGTATCCTTTGTAACCTTAGCACCAGAACATGAATTGGTAGAAGTACTAACCACTGCCGAACAAAAAGCAACCGTTGAAGCCTACGTTACACAAGCTAAAAACCGAAGTGAACGCGAACGCCAAGCCGACATTACTAAAATTACAGGCGTGTTTACAGGTTCTTATGTTATTCATCCCTTCACACAAAAACAAATTCCTATGTGGGTGGGCGATTATGTATTAGCAGGTTATGGTACTGGCGCTGTAATGGCTGTACCAGCACATGATAGCCGCGATTATAGTTTTGCAAAACATTTTGGTTTACCAATTTTAGAAGTTGTTCAACCTTCTGTCGCCCTAAGCGGAGTAGAAGGGTGTTACGAAGCTAAAGAAGGTAAACTTATTAACTCCGATTTTTTAAATGGACTTGATGTAAAAGTTGCCATTAAAAAAGCAATTACCGAAATTGAAAAACAAAATTTAGGAAAAGGCAAAACTAATTTCCGGTTACGTGATGCGGTTTTTGGTCGCCAACGCTATTGGGGCGAACCCATTCCTATTTATTATAAAGACGGCATACCTTATGCTTTACCCGAAAGTGAATTGCCTTTAGTATTACCAGAAGTAGATAAATATTTACCAACCGAAGATGGCGAACCACCTTTGGCAAGGGCTAAGGACTGGAGATACAAGCCCCTCTCTAACTCTCCCCAAGGGGGAGAGGATAGAACAAAACCTCGTTGGCAAACTGCAGCAAATTCTGGATGGAAAGAAATGAAAGAACGCGCGAAAGAATTGAGAAATAATCAAACAGATGCTGAATCTGCCCTATGGCAACATATTAAAAACAATCAATTAGGTTTTAAATTTCGCAGACAACAAGTTATAGGATTTAATATTGTAGATTTTGTTTGTTTAGAAAAAAAATTAGTGATTGAGCTTGATGGCGAAATTCATAATTATCAAAAAGAATACGATGAAGCAAGAACCAAAGAGTTAGAATCTGTCGGATTTAAAGTAATAAGATTTGAA
>JAYTRS010000479.1:0-3074 GCA_043746065.1 Bacteroidota bacterium
TGAGATTGATGTTTATGAAATAACAGAAATGCTAGGCTATGTAGAAGAATTTATGGGCGAGAAAAAACATTATGCAGTTGTCGATTTTGGATCAAATGTGATGTCTACAACTGAAGCACGAAAAGTTTATGCTGACTCAAAATATATACAAACCTATAGAATGGCAGATGCTTTTTTGGTTAAATCGTTACCCCTAAGATTAGTTGCTAATTTTTTTATTAATATTACTAAACCAAAGGTTCAAACACAACTTTTTACAGATGAAGAATCTGCCATTAAATGGCTAAAAAGTAAAAAACTAGCTCATATTTAATTTATAAATATTATGAAAAAAATATACCATCTCTCTAACTGCAATACTTGCCAACGAATTATTGATGAGCTAAACCTCACAAAAAAAGATTTTATTTTTCAGGATATTAAAACCGAAAAAATAACCGAAAAACAATTACTAGAACTAAAAAAATTAACGGGTAGTTACGAAACTATCTTCAGCAAAATTGCCCGTAAGTACCGAGATTTGGAACTTAATACTAAAACGTTAACCGAAGAGGATTTTAAAAACTATATTTTACAAGAATACACCTTTTTAAAACGCCCAGTAATTATAATTGATAAAAAAGTATTTGTAGGAAATAGCAAGAGTACTGTTTTAGAAGCTAAAAAATTACTGTAACTTTAATTTACAGCAATGTATCCCTTTTTACAGAAACATATTTTTTTACAAATAAGTAAATGTGCTAACCATTTAAACGTTGATGCATATGCCATTGGTGGGTTTGTACGCGATTTACTTTTAAAACGCGAAAGTAAAGATATTGATATTGTTACTATTGGCAAAGGTATTGAACTGGCAGAAAGTTTACATAAACAGTTGGGCGATACTTCTCACCTCTCTACCTTTAAAAATTTTGGTACAGCGCAAGTAAAGTTTAATGATTTAGAAATTGAATTTGTAGGTGCTCGAAAAGAAAGTTATAATCGCAATTCGCGAAAACCAATTGTAGAAGATGGTACTTTAGAAGATGATCAAAACCGCCGAGATTTTACAATTAATGCCCTTGCCATTGGCTTAAGTAAAAATAATTATGGTAAACTGTTAGACCCCTTTAACGGCTTACAAGATTTAGAAAATAAAATTATTCGCACACCATTAGAGCCCGAAATAACATACAGCGACGACCCATTGCGAATGATGCGAGCTATACGATTTTCTTCTCAACTAAATTTTACAATTGAAACTGAATCGTTAAATGCTATTTCAAAAAATAAAGAACGCATAAAAATTGTGTCGCAAGAACGTATTACGGATGAGTTAAATAAAATTATCCTCTCTCCTACTCCATCTATAGGCTTTAAATTATTATTTGATACAGGTGTGTTACATTTAATTTTCCCCGAGATGGTAAAGTTACAAGGCGTTGATACAATTAACGGCTTATCGCATAAAGATAATTTTCACCATACTTTAGAAGTGCTTGATAACACTGCAAAAAAAACCGATAATTTATGGTTGCGCTGGGCAGCCATTTTACACGATATTGCTAAACCTGCTACCAAACGTTTTGAAGAAGGACATGGCTTTACCTTTCATGGGCACGAAGACAAAGGCGCACGCATGGTACCCAAAATTTTTACGCAATTAAAATTACCTTTAAATGAAAAAATGAAGTACGTACAAAAACTAGTACAACTTCATTTACGCCCCATTGTACTTGCTAAAACCGAAGTGAGCGATAGTGCAGTACGCCGTTTATTATTTGAAGCTGGCGATGATATAGATGATTTAATGATTTTGTGCGAAAGCGATATTACGACTAAAAACCCTAATAAAGTAAAACGTTATTTAGCAAATTTTGAAATTGTACGTTCTAAATTAATTGAGCTTGAAGAAAAAGATAAACTTCGAAATTGGCAACCGCCCATCAGCGGCGAAGAAATTATGCAACTATATAATTTACCACCCAGCCGCGAAGTAGGCATTTTAAAAAATACCCTAAGAGATGCAATTTTAGACGGCTTAGTAGAGAACAATTATGAGAGTGCGAAAACTTTTTTGGATATGAGATTTAAAGAGATGAAATTTTGATGCAATTCATTAAACAATATATTTTAGTTTTCTTAATTCTGTTTTCAATTAACTTGAAAGCACAATCGGTACAAGAATATATTAAAAATAATGCTATAAATTGTAACATTTTAGCCGATACAAATATAAATTTGTACAATACCGTTAAAAATTATAAATTTATTTTAGTCGGTGAAATGCATGGCACTAAAGAGCCAGCAGACTTTGTATGCGGACTTTTAAAAGAATTTAGCGAGCAAAACTATAAAGTTATTTTAGGAATGGAAATTGAAAATAGAAAAATAATTTCTTTTTCTGAAAGCAAAAAAATTAAAGATATAGATAAGGCAGATTTTTTTAAATTAGGCGAAAATGATGGAAGAAATAACGAAGCCTGGTACAATTTAATTGCCCAAGCTAGTAAAATTAAAAACGTTGAGTTTTGTTTTTTTGATACTGAATTAGGCTTTGATGAAACCCGAGATAGCATAATGGCAATAAATATTTCAAAAAAGTATATTGAGGATACTAACGCTGTAATTATTACACTTTCGGGTAACATACATAACAAAACCTTAGTATACAAAAATATAAAAACAATGGGTTGCTATTTAAAACAAATGTATGGTAAAAAAGTATTTTCAATAAATCATCTTTACAATAAAGGTACAGCGTATAATAATGTAGGCAATGGGTTAAAAGTTAATATTATCGAATCTTACAGCCAAACGTTTAGTAATGCTGTTAACTATACAAATTATTTTTTATTAAACAATTTCCAAAATTATTTACTCGATTATTCAGCATTTATTTTCACAGACACCATAACTGCTTCTTTGCCACATAAAGTTAAATAACAAATGCAATTCCACCTAAACCATACACCTAAAAAACCTGATTTTGAAATTAACCACAATCATAAAATTGCGTTAATTGGTTCGTGCTTTGCACAAAATATTGGAGAGTTATTGCACGAAAATAAATTTGATAGCTTACTAAATCCTAA
>JAYTRS010000480.1:0-9522 GCA_043746065.1 Bacteroidota bacterium
GGTATTGAAACAAGCGAAGGGCAAATAAAATTAGGAGATACTATCAATAGAATTGACCAAAAATTAAAACCAAAAATAGCATTAGGCGTTGGCCGATTAGGTTTTTACGGCAATATGTACCAAAAACATTTTCAATCGCCACTTACAGCTCGTCCAGCCTTTGATTTAAACGTTTCGCAACGTTTAACAAGATATTTACAATTAAACTTTAATATTATGTTTGGCCAATTAGGGGCTAACGAAAATACAGCCACCCGTCACGAAAATTTTCAATCCGAAATTAGAGCAGGCGGCTTAAATTTATTGTACGATTTTGGTAATTTTATTCCAGATAGGTTTAAGGTTAGGCCATTTATAAGTTTGGGTATTACAGGGTTTGAGTTTTTAAGCAAAACCGATTTAAAGGATAAAAATGGTAATACTTATTATTATTGGAGTGATGGTAGTATAAAAGATAAAGCCGAAAATGCTGCCGATGCTCAATTTGCCAAAGATTTAAAACGCGATTATACTTATGAAACAGATGTACGCATTCGCAACGAAAAAATTAATGGTAAATATGCCGAACGCTCATTTGCAATACCAGTAGGTGCTGGAGCTATTATGCAAGTAACCGATAGAGTTGATTTTAAATTAAACTTCCAACTATTTTTTACCAACACTACCTTTATTGATGGCATTACTTCGCAAAACGCAATTGGCAAGCTTACTAAAGATAAATTTACCTATACCTCATTTGCCCTGCAATACGATTTAATAGCTAAAAACCATCAAAAACAAAAATTACAAAAAGATACGTTAAACGATGCGTTTTGGCTAGCCTTTGATAAAACCGATAGCGATAAAGATGGCGTGCCCGATTTACAAGACGATTGCCAAGGCACCCCAAAAGGCGCAGCTGTAGATGCTAAAGGTTGCCCATTAGATGATGATAAAGACGGTATACCAAATTACCGCGATGATGAATTAAATACCGCATTAGGCGTTCCGGTAAATGATAAAGGTGTAGGTCAAACCGATGATTATTGGCAAGCATGGGTTAACCAATATCTTAACGATAGCACAGGCACCGATAAAACTACTGAAATTGTTGGTAATGTTTTTGATTTAGCAAATAAAAAAACAAAACTATCCAATGAAAAAGATGTTTATACCGTAGAATTAATTCGTTATGCAGGTGCTATACCTACAGATGAATTATCATTCTTACTAAGCATTGGCGATATTCAATCAACTACCTTACAAGATGGCACAACCGTAGTGTATACTTCGGGCGATTACAAAAAAGTAAGTACCGCCATGAAACGCCGCGACGAATTTAGAAGCGAAGGTAATAAAGGCGCTGGTGTGTCGCGTATAAAAGGTAAAAACATTCAAAAAATTAGCGACGAAGAATTAGAAGCCCTATTAAAAAAGGAAAAAGAAGATGAATTAAAACTAGCCAATAACCCAGCTTTAAAAGATAGTTTAAATGCTAATAATAATACCAATCAAAACAACGGTAGTAATACTGAAGAAGTAATTGAAAAATTTGCTAAAGACGAAATTGTATATCGCGTACAATTAGGAGCATTTAAAAATAAAATTTCAACTAAAATATTTAATACCAGTGCAGGCGTTTTAGAACTTAAAACAGGCGAAGAAATTTTTAAATATGTAACCAAGGGCTATAAAACAATTGATTTAGCAGCAGCAGTAAGAGCAGATTTAGTTATACAAGGCTATAGCGATGCCTTTGTTACAGCCTATAAAGGTGGTAAACGTATTTTGTTAAACCAAACAAAAGCTACCGTCGATAAAAAATATAAAGAAGATTTAAACGAAGAAAAAATGTTTAGCTCGGTAGATAAGAAACTAGTATTATTTAAAATACAATTAGGGCCACTTAAAAAAGCATTTGCCGAAAAAGCAATGGATGAAAAAGTGAAAGACCTTGCTGATAAAGACAAACAAACCACAGTAACAGGTAGTATTCGTTACACATCAGGTAATTTTAATAAATTTGATGCTGCCGAAAAATACCGTAAAGAGTTAGAAACAAAAGGCTTTGCCGATGGCTTTATAATTGCCACTTTTAAAAACGAAATTATTTCGATACAAGAAGCAATGGAGCTATTGAAATAAATGGTGCGCTCTACAAATAAAAAATGAACCTAAAAAAACACATCCCTAATGCCATTACGTGTGGTAATTTATTTTGTGGATGTTTGGGTATTATAGCTACAAATTGTTTAGCATTAGATAAAGCTTTTTATTTTTTAATATTAGCAGCAATATTAGATTTTTTTGATGGCTTTGCCGCACGCTTATTAAAAGTAAGTTCGGTCATTGGTAAAGATTTAGATAGCCTTGCAGATATGGTAACGTTTGGTGTATTACCGGGTTTTATAATGTACAAAATGTTAGGCCTTGCGCTTTTAAATTTTAATAAAGAAGTTGCTATTACGGTTTACTCTAATTTTTCTATTGGAGAAATAGAACTTGGAATATTTGAGGATTTAAACCTATCAATACCATTGTTATTTATTCCATTTCTTGCATTTATAATTACTGTTTTTTCTGCTATTCGACTAGCTAAATTTAATAATGATATCCGTCAATCTGATTCGTTTATAGGCCTGCCAACTCCCGCAAATGGCTTGCTAATTTCTGCAATGGGGTATATTTTAATGACCCAGTTTTTAAAAGATGATTCAAGTAATGTGAATAAATTATTTTTCTCTCCAATTACTTTAATTATCGAAACGTTTGTACTAAGTTTCCTTCTAATTGCGCCACTTCCATTATTTTCGTTAAAATTTAAACATTTTAAATGGCAGGGTAACCAACTGCGGTTTGTGTTTTTGGCTTTAAGTTTAGTGCTATTAATTACCTTGCAGTTTATCGGTATCCCTCTAATTATAATATTATATATTTTGCTTTCGGTAGTGGCAAAGTTTGTTTAGTGTATTTTACAAAAAATACTTTTTCTATAAATTAATTTACTTTACTCGTTTCATTTGCTAAATTTTTAGCGCTTGTAATATCCATTTTAATGCTACCTACCAAAACATTGGCTTGTGCACGCATAATGGTGTGGTTTTTGTCGTCGCTTATCCATACATTTAAATCTTCTTCTTTTTTAAATATTCGGCCTTTTTGTACTATGGGTCTAAATTTTAAACAACGGTATTTTCCAATATCAGTATCAATAGTTTCTTTACCAACAAACTTTATTTTTAAGGGCCAAATCTCTTTATCTAAAAAACAATTTAAGCTAAAAATATCGCCTTCCTTAGCATTACTTAAATCTAAATTGCGCGCACTGTAAAACGCACTTACCATATCTTGTACGCCAGTAGGGATATCAAATTTTTCGCCATTGCCAATATCTACTTTTTTAGTATAATGATTAAAGGCATAGTTTTGGTTAAATTTATAACCACCCTCGCTTACATTACGCACAAACATCCAAGGTAAAAGAGCATCTTTATCCATATAGGTTTCGTAACGGTCGCGTACTTTAAAAAACCAATCGGTACTACCAGTAGTGTAACCGCTACCAACAATATGGTAAACTTTTCGGCCGTTAACATCAATTAAATCGGGTTTTACTTCTAAAATAGCCACACCAGCGTTAATAACACCATAGTGCATGCGGTAACTTAATATTTCTCCTTCTTTAAAAGCAAGGTTTGTTTTTGTTGGTAATTGATCTGAGGTTTTGCCACTTTCAATACTTTGAGAAATAATGTAGGTTTGCTCAGTTTTAAAACCAGCCGAACATAAAGCTAATACGGCAATAGTAGCTGAGGTTTTTATGGCTATATGTTTTATCTTTTTCATATTATTAGTTGTTTACCCTTTGGCTTAGCGAAGGATATTTACTTATATAAGCAAACCGTATGCCAAAGATACAAAACTAATGCCGCTAAAATTTGTTAAATAATAATAGCAGTTCGTTTCGAGATTGTAAAAGGCTGCTTTTAAGGGCTTTATTTTTAAGTAGTACAGCCATACCCATTGTTTTTTTGTAAAACGGCTGGTAGTGTAAACTAAACCAGGCACAAAGCGCAAAAATTAAGCAAATTAGTAGTGGATAAAATAGGCTAGTAGCAAAAGTATAACTAATAAAAAACCACAATAAATAATTTATTAAAAACAAAACTATACTTGTTGCCATTATTACCGATGAGTAAAACTCTTTACCATTTTTTACAATTTTTTTTGTAATAAATTGGGTTAAAAAAAACGGCAAATAATTTCCTATTAATCCTACCAAATAAATAGGAGAAAAAATAATTAATGTAATAATTCTTAAAAAAAGAAAAATTGGTGTAACCCTTTTATTTTGATTTGGGTTAATAAGCCAATCTTTTAAACCATGTTTTTTTAGTTGACTAAAATAAGTATTGCTTTTGTTTTTAAATTCATCTAAAAGTTCTTTATTACTAATTTCGGCTTTATTAATGGTTTGCGTTAATTGTTGTGTTACTAAAAAATCGTGCTCTAAATTTTTATAATTTAAGTGCTGTTGGCTTAGTAAATCTTTTTTTAATAATTCTTCTGCATTAAAAACAACATCATCATACTCTTTACTATTAATGTGTGTTATTAGTTCCTTCATTTTTGGTTCTAATACTTGTATAAACTTATTATGCGTTCGGGCAGGGTTTTGGGTATAATCTTCAATAAAATCTTTCACCAAAATAGGCTCGCCCACATTATAAAAAACAGTACTTCTAAATTTATTAGGGTTACTGTAATTTATACCTACTGGCACAACAATTAAATTTTCGGTTTTTAAAAAATTGTAAGCACCAAAAACCATACGCGGTACTCCTTTTTTAAGTGGGCGCAATCTGCGTTCTTGCACACACAAACCTTCGGCAAAAACAATAAGTTTATTATTTTTTTTTAAAAGCTGGTTTACACGTTTATATGTTTCGTCATTTTTTTTTAAACCTTCTTTTCCACCATCTTGTATTCTAAAAATAGGTACAATGCCTATTTGTTCTAACAGCCAACTAACAATACCAGGTTTAAAAGCATCGCCTCGGGCTAAATATTTTAAATTAGTTGGGTGCGTTAAAAAATTAATAAGTGTAGGGTCGGTAAAAGCATTTGGATGGTTCATGGCAATAATTACTGGGCCTTTTACCGTAATATTTTTTATATTTTTAGCTTGAATGCGTTTGTAAAACGTAGGTACTAAAAACGATATCCAAATTTTTATAATTAGCTTAATCATTCTGCAATTTTCAGCACAAAAATAAGCTTATTTTTTAGATATATTTTTCAACATGTTGTTAGTAAAATTTGCAATTTTTAAAACCATTAATCCCAATAAATTCAGTACATTTAAAAGATAATATAAATTTTAAGAACGATACAAAATTATGTCAGAATTAGTAGAAGATAAAGCAAATTACGGAGCAGATAATATTCAAGTTTTAGAAGGATTAGAAGCGGTTAGAAAACGTCCATCCATGTACATTGGCGATACAGGTTTTAAAGGCTTGCATCATTTAGTGTATGAAGTGGTAGATAACTCCATTGACGAAGCTTTAGCTGGGCATTGTAAAAACATTACAGTTACAATTTTAGAAAACAATTCCATTCGTGTAAAAGATGATGGACGCGGTATTCCTACCGGTATTCATCCAAAATTAGGCGTTAGTGCTTTAGAAGTAGTAATGACAGTTTTACACGCTGGCGGTAAATTTGATAAAGATACTTACAAAGTTTCGGGTGGTTTACATGGCGTGGGCGTAAGTTGCGTAAATGCTTTATCCGACCCTTTAATTGCAGAAGTGCACCGCGATGGTAAAATTACTATGCAAGAATTTAGAAAAGGGAAGCCAATGTATCCAGCAAAAGAAATTGGAGATACTACCCAAAGAGGTACCACAGTTACGTTTACGCCTGATATGAGCATTTTTACCATTGGCGAATATAATTACACTACTCTTGCTAATCGTATGCGCGAACTTTCTTTTTTAAATAAAGGCATTAGCATTACGTTAATTGACGATCGTCAAAAAGATGAGCAAGGTATTTCCTTCACCGAATTATTTTATAGCGAAGGCGGTTTACGCGAATTTGTAAAATATATTGATGGAGCTAAAGAAAAATTAATTGATGAGCCTATTTATATTGAAAACAATTCGGGTGCTATTCCTGTAGAAGTAGCAATGCTTTATAATAATTCGTTTAGCGAAACCATACAAAGCTATGTAAACAACATTAATACACACGAGGGCGGAACGCATTTAAGCGGCTTTAGACGTGGTTTAACGCGTACTTTAAAAAATTATGCCGATAAAAACGGACTTCTTAAAAATGTAAAGATTGAAATTAGTGGTGATGACTTTCGCGAAGGATTAACCGCCGTTATTTCGGTAAAAGTACAAGAGCCACAATTTGAAGGCCAAACAAAAGGTAAGTTAGGAAATAACGAAGCCATTGGTGCTGTTGATCAAGCCATTAGCGAGGCACTTTCAAATTATTTAGAAGAACATCCAAAACAAGCGCGTACCATAGTAGATAAAGTAATTTTAGCAGCTACAGCGCGCCTTGCAGCCAAAAAAGCACGCGAATTAGTACAACGTAAAAATGTAATGACAGGTACGGGTTTACCCGGAAAACTGGCCGATTGCGCTAGTGGCGATCCATTTTTATGCGAACTATTTTTAGTAGAGGGCGATAGTGCCGGTGGAACAGCCAAACAAGGCCGTAACCGCGAGTTTCAAGCGATATTACCATTGCGTGGAAAAATTTTAAATGTAGAAAAAGCATTAGAATATAAAATTTACGAAAACCAAGAAATTAAAAACATATTTACGGCGTTAGGCGTATTTAGAGGTACTTCGCAAGATGAGCGCGCTTTAAATATTGAAAAATTACGTTATCATAAGGTTGTTATTATGTGTGATGCCGATGTGGATGGTTCGCATATTACAACTTTAATTTTAACATTCTTTTTCCGCCACATGAAAGAATTGGTAGAAAAAGGACATGTTTATATTGCCGCTCCGCCATTGTATCTTGTTAAAAAAGGAAAAGAACAACGCTATTGCTGGAACGAAGATGATAGAGCTATTGCTGTTAAAGAATTAGGTGGCGAAAAAACCGATAGCGTAAACATACAACGCTATAAAGGTTTAGGAGAAATGAATGCTGAACAATTGTGGGAAACAACATTAAACCCTGAATATAGAACATTACGCCAAGTAACAATTGATAGCGCTGCGGAGGCGGATAGAATATTTAGCATGTTGATGGGTGATGAAGTACCACCACGTCGCGAGTTTATTGAAAAAAATGCGAAGTATGCAAAAGTAGAATTGTAGGAGAAAGTTATTTTATAATATTTCAGAACATAAACAATATTATTATAGAGAAAATACTTAGAAGTCTATATAATCGACGGCAATATTCAGTGAATAAAAAGTTATAAAATTTCTATAGTAGTAATAGTAATTCCATTTTTATCATTTATAATTTCAATAATCGCATTTTCAAAAAAAACTATGAAGCGTAAAATTTCACTTTCAATAACATTAATTTGTCTTTCACAAATTTTATTAAGCCAAAACTTGACTTGTTCAGAAATGATAAAATTCATAGACTCTGATATTAAAATTATTCAAAAAAAACTTAATAGCAAAAGTTGGACTTATAAAGAGTCCATAGAAGGCGACGAAACACATTATAAAGTTGTGACATGGGTATGTGGAATTAATAAAAATGGAGCTGAACAATACTTTACAATGTATTTACTAACTGAGCAAATGAAAAGTAATATTGTTGCAAATACTAATTGCCAATATTCGTTTACAAACAAAAAGGTTTATGATAATCTTATTAAAGAATTAATTAAGCTAGGCTTTAAAGAGGGTTTTACTCATACAAAAGCAAATTCGATTATTGAAACATATGCACTTGAGAATAAATTTGGTTTTAGAATAGAAATGTCGACTAGTCAAGATAATATAACAACATATGAGTTTCATTTACTAAAATATAAACAATTTAATTCTATTGAATCTAAAACTTTAATTGAAGAAAAAAAATAAAATTTTAAGGTTTCAGTTTACCTAATTAGGATTAACGTAACTATTTTTTGACAACAAACTTTTTTATAGGTAAAAGCACTTTACTTTTATATAAAGCTACTATTGTTACCGTTCCAGTATCATTGCAAGATATATAATAAAAGTTTTTTTCTTTGTAGAAACTGACACCGCATCCAGAAAAGACATAACTTAGTTTATCATAACCCTTTGAAGGCATAATTTTGTACTCTTTGTGAGGTAAAATTGTATCATTACTTACCTTCTCTAATTCAATTTTTACAGTCTTGTTTGTTTGCGCTTTTACAATAAATGATAAAGCAATAAATAAAACAACGAATATTTTTTTCATATTAGACATTACACAAGTAATTTCTTTGTATAAAGATAGAAAAAAGTATTAGAAAAAATAAAATATACTTAATAAAGAAAAGGTACTTGTTTGAAAGATTTGTAATTTCCCTGAATATAGAACATTACGCCAAGTAACGATTGATAGCGCTGCTGAGGCGGATAGAATATTTAGTATGCTAATGGGCGATGAAGTACCACCACGCCGCGAGTTTATTGAAAAAAACGCAAAGTATGCAAAAGTAGATTTGTAGTTTTTGCAAACTATTAACTAACCATTAAGGAATTACATAATTTATTTGAATGCTTGTATTTGTTACGCCCTGAGCTGATAAGCTAAAAGTGGTGTTTGTATTACTAATCCAATCTCCTGAGTTTGGTATATTATTACCATCGTTATCATAAAACGCTGCCAAATAATAAGTACCAGGATGCATATAATTAAAGCTATAGTTTAAATCAAAAGGCGATAAAGTAACGTACCTCGACCTAGAGCTGAAATATAAAGGATTAACCACCGACCCTAAAAACAAAGGTTGAGTGGCAATTATTAAAAAAACTTTTTTTGTTGAAACGGGTGTAAAACCACTAGCATAACTGTAATTAGCGTTTGTAACACCCAAATACGGTTGCTGTGCTTCTGGATAGGGATCGTTTGCAGGATTACCGCTTGTTGAAAAATAAATAGCCTCTAATTGCCCAGTAAATGTGTTTGAGAAATCTTTTGTTTGTGTTTTTTTAGGAAAACCAAAAGAAGCGGTAGTAGGTTTATACGACATAGAATCTTGTAACCTAGCACTCCAAACCATGTGTGGTGTGGTATTGGGTAAGGTATTTTTTTTGTTGGTATACGATTTTATATACAAACTATCAGCAATAAAAATTACTTCGGTATAAGCTCTGCTTTTTCCTTTTATAATTTCACTAAAACGATAAAACGATTTTGTAGTAGTTTCAAAAACGCTATCTGCTAAAAAATACGAAACACGTTTTGAACCACCAAACGAACCTCCATTTCTAAAGGCTACTTTATACGCATTATTATATTTTGCAATAAAAAACGACATAAAAATATCATTTAAGGTATCTAATTCATTTTTAGCCGAAATTTGATTTT
>JAYTRS010000481.1:0-9503 GCA_043746065.1 Bacteroidota bacterium
GTTATATTTTGTCGTTGTCCTGCTAAAAATTTTTCTTCTAAACTTAAAATATCACCATCAGCTAAGGCTTCACTGGCTTCAAATACTTCGTAATCTAAATCACCGTTTTTAGTGTATTTGGTAAGCATTCCACCCGTTACTTCTAAAAAATGTTTAGCATTTTTTTTACTAATTAATTCCTCTACCAATATTACCTGCTTTTGCGGAAACTCTTCTTTTACTTTAATGTGTAATACGTTTGCGGCGGCAGTATCTAATTCTTCCTCCGTTCTAAACATCAATTTACAAAAGGCTTCAAACTCTGCAAAGGTTTTTATTTTTTTTACAGCACTGCTACAACCGTCATCAACAGGCTTAGCAATAAAAGGATAGCTAATTTTTGTTTTTATGTTTTCTTCAATTTCAGCTTTCTTATTTTCCCAATCATTTTTAGTTACTAAAAAATGTTCGGCAACTAAAAAACCGTTTTGCTTTAAAATTTCGTTGGTGCGGTATTTATCAATCGTAATACTCGAACTCTCTTTACTACTGCCATTATATGGCAAATTCAATTCATCTAATTTTTGTTGAATGGCTCCGTCCTCACCTGGGCGACCATGCAGAGCGATAAATACCTCATCGGCTTTTTGTTTTAAATCATTATATGATAATTGAATTGGTTTTGTAATCGTATTTGCTAATGCATATTTGTGTGTAATACTTTCGCATTGTTGTATGATTTTTTGTATAACGGTATGCAGCTTGTAATGTTCCACCTTTTCTTTTATATCATCTGCATTGTCTTTTAATAAAAGATTTATGGGGATATGATACATTTTGTGTTGCTCATTACTACCCGTTAAAAAAACAGGAAAGGGGGCATATTTTTCACTCGAAGCTAATTTTTCAAACACGTTTCTACCACTTTCTACCGAAATATGGCGTTCGCTAGAATAACCACCCAACACCACCGCAACACGGGTTTTATGAGTTGTGGCATGTTTATCTTTTAAAATTAATTCATCTAAATTACTTAGTAATTTTTTATAGGTAACATTGCCTTTGGCTTGAATAATGCGTTTAGCAAGAGATGTACGAATAATAAAACTTAAAAACTGTGAAGGGTTTAAACCAATTTCGGCCGCTTGATGAAAGAAAAATGACGAAGGCATCATGCCACTAGTGGTATTTGGATCGTTTAAAAATAATTTGCCATTGGTGCTCAAAAACCCGTCAATACGGGCATACACATCAAAATGCAATTCGTAAAATAATTTTTCGCACTCTTTTCTAATGGCTTCTATTTGTTCATCCGGTAAATCAATGGGTGTAATTTTTCGAGATAAGCCTGGTAAATATTTACTACGGTAATCAAATAATTCTTTTCCTTTTTTTATTTCGGTTGGTGGTAAAGCAATAGCAGTACCGTTTTCATCTTCTAACACTATACAACTAAATTCTTTTCCTTCAATAAATCCTTCTACTAATACTTTACTTTCACCATCTAAAGCTTCTAAAATAAACCCATCTGTTTTTAAATTTGAATCTAAAAATTCTACTAAAACAGTTGGGTCGTAAATTACGGGGCTATTTAATTCTTTTGGATATGTAATAACAACAGGCATTCCAATGCCTTCGCGGATATCTGAAAGTGTTTTAACGCAATTTACTTTATCTTCTATCGAAAAACCTTGCCATTCTTTAGCATCTACCCAACGGGTAAAAAATGCTTTTTCAACGGCATGCATGTACTCCTGTTCATTATCATTATTTAAAATACTTATACCTATGCTACTACCTTGGTTGGCAGGTTTTACCACGCAAGGAAATCCAATGGTTTTTTTTATGGTTTTAAACACGTTATTTGCCTTTCCATCAATATAATCTTGCCGGTTAATAGTTATATATTTGGGACTATTAAAGCCTTTGTTTATCATTAATTCTTTTTGTACACTTTTATCAATACCAATGGCAGAAGCTAAAATTCCTGAACCACTATAGGGGATTTGATTATACTCAAGCAGGCCTTGTATTCTGCCATCTTCGCCATTGGGGCCGTGTAGGCATAAAAATGCAAAATCAATTTTTTTAGCTAAATCGCCAACTATTAGTTTTTTTCCAATTTTTAAAATTAAATCGTTTTGTTGTTGCTCGTTTAAGTTTCCTAATTGCTCAGCATAAAGCTGAAAGTGTGAATTGGCAGGTAAAAACTCCACGGGAGGATAAAAATCGCGGATGGTACCTTTGTAAACAAACTCCCAATTTAATTCAATAAAATTACCAAAACTATCCACAAAAATGGGAATAGCCTCAAACAAGGCTTTGTTTAAATTATCGTAAACGGTTCGCCCACCAGCAAACGATATTTCGCGCTCTTTACTTTGTCCACCAAAAACGATACCAATCTTTAATTTAGTCATAGTCTAAATGTAAAAATAAAGCTTATTTAAACCACTTGTAAAATTTGGAATTAATTAACATTGGTTTGTAAATAGCGAATATTTTTTAAGATTCTTTTAATGCTTCATAAGCCTTTGTATCTTTATTGTTTATTAGCAATGCATAATGATAAAATAAAGCCGCGCTTTTGTAATCTTTTTGTTGTAGTTTTTTTGTAATTCGTTTGCATAAAATACCATAATATACTTGATAATAGTTTTGTAAATATGGGTTGTTAGGGTAAAGCTGCTCCGCAAATTTCCAATAAAAAATTGCTTCTTTATCCATACCTAATTTAAAATGTGCTAAGCCTAAATTTAAATAACCATTTACATATTTTGCATGCAGTTCAACAGCATGTTTTAAATAATTAATGCCTTTATGTAAAGCAAATTCACGCTTTGTTGTATAACCTGACATTTTTAATTCCTCATCTGTAATTTTTAAGGTGCCATTATAATCGTTATACATAGTACTATCTTGCCCAGGGATATTAATACCCGTAATTTCTTTAGTATCAGCCAAATCTATCCAACGAGCGCCAGCGTTACCCAGTATTAAAACAGAATTTGGCGAATTTTTAACATCTTTTAAAAATAAGGTGATATCATTTTTCCAATCCCAATTACGCTCCCATGTTTTGAAGCCGCATAACAATATCATAATTATTATGCAAAGCATGCTAACTGTTCGTGTTTTATTAAGTGGAAACTTTGTAAGTTTATTTAAACCAGAGACAACCAACCAAGAAAGAGCTATTGAAAAGCCAATAGAGGCATGAAACGTATTTGCCTCAAGCATTAAAATACTTGTAGGGAAAAATAAATTTGAAATAATTAAAATATATATCAAGTAAATGCTAGTTGCAAAACCTAATATGTGTTTTTTTAAAGTATATTTTACAGCTATAAAAATTAAAAAAATATGTATTATTATTGATAACCAAACATCCCAACTAACAAAGCTGCGCAAAAGAATTGCGTTAAACGAATAATCACTTATGAGTGGATGCGGAAAAACTTGTAGGCACAAGTATTTAAATAAAATAAATATTTTAGTGGTAAATTGTTGCTCCCTACTTGCAAATGAAAATGGATTATTTAATATTTCCGTATCAACCTCCTTAGAAAAAACAGTAACTGAGCAAAAACGAATTATTATAACACCAACATACACAAGTAAAAGCGATCCATATAATAGACTTAACTTTTTAAAGCTAATTTGTGCTTCTTTAAAACAATACATACTAAGTGGCACAATAATAATTAATAGTAGCGCATATTCTTTAGATAATAAAGCTAATAGCAAAGTAATACATGCTACTAAGGCGTGTGTAATTTTTGTGGATTTATAATATTTAAACGAAAAAATTAAAGTTAGCATACTGAAAATCATACTCAATAAATCGTCTCTACCTCTAATGTTTGCTACTACTTCGGAGTGTATAGGATGGACTAAAAAAATAAGTGCTGCTAAAAAGGCGACATCTGGATTATTTTTTAAAATATGATTTTTTAATAAAACATATAGTAAAACACATGCCAATACATACATCCAACAATTATTAATATGTCGTAATTTAGCCCCATATACTTGGCAGTCTATTTCGTTATAAACACCGTCTTTATTTAAATCTTCGTTAAAATCGTTTTTTAAATTTTTATTCAAATCCCAGCAGCTATTACATTCTTCGCTTTGGGCAATACCATCTTTGTTTTTATCCACAAAATCGTTGTATTCGTAATTAGTTTCGGTTCTACCGCAACTATTAGTGTACGTTACTTTATCTTTGTCTAGTATTCCATTTTTATTAAAATCGAACACTTGCATATAAGCGCCCGTACGATAGGGATGAATAAACTCTTGTTCAATAGCAAATGTAATGACACTTAATGGCCTGTAACGGCCGCCAGGTAATTGATCCTTAGCACACATACGGTTATAAAAACTCGCATAAGCATCGCACGTTAATATACTCGGTATACCTGCCAGACCTTTTATTACATACTCGTTTTGATGGATAATAATGCCATCATCTAAAGCATACTCGTTATTTAAGGTTGTACAATAAAATATAATACCTAAAATTATGAGTATTAAAAAAGGTTGTTTGGTATTTAAAAACGGAAAATATTTAAACATAGGTGGCGATGTTAATTCTTCAAATTGATTATCCATACTAATTTATTTTTAATAACTTCTAATTCCAAATGTTTTTGTGCTTGCCATTAACGTTGAACTGCTTGTGCTTGAAATAGTTGACTCTTGTTTATTCTTAGTGCCAGAATCTTTTTCTTCTGGTTTGGCTTTATTATAAAATAACATAACGCCTCCAAAAACAAAAGCAATTAAAACAAGATGATATAATTTTACTTTTAAATTTAAAAATTTTGCAAGTAACCAAAAAATATCCTCGCGTTCAGGCGAAATCACTTTTCTTAAGGCAACTGTTTTTCTGGCCAACTCTAATTTACTTAAAGCAGGTGGATGTACACGTAAATTATTGGCAGACAATTGTTGTTTTAAATAATTTTCTAAATTTTCCATTTTAATGTGTTGGTTTAAATGAAACTAATTTTTTTTCTAGTAATTTTGTAGTGTAAAATATTCTCGATTTAACCGTGCCTTCTGGGCTATTTTGTATTTCGGAAATTTCCGCGATACTTTTATCTTCTTGATATTTTAAAATAAAAGCTTCTTTTTTTTCGTAAGGCAGTGTATTTAAAACTTCCTCTAATTCTTTATTAAATAGATTTATATCTATTTTAGAAGTTACAGCTATAAATTCGCAATTAACTGTTTGACTTTCTAAATACTCTATTTCTGCATGGCTATTACTAACAACATTTTTATGGCGGTAATAGTTTTTACATGTATTAGATGCGACTGAAAAAATCCAGGTTTTAAAAGAACGTATTCTATCAAATTTTTCAGGTGCTACGGCAATTTTTAAAAATAAATCTTGCAAGGCATCTTCTGCCATGTTTTTATCAAAATTTAACATTCTAAAAAAATAACCCATTAGCGGTTTACTATATCTTTCATAAAGCGCATCAAAAGCCAATACTTCGCCATTTGTTATAAATAACATTAATTCTTCGTCGTTATAAATACCAAATGCGTTTTGGTTAGCCCCCATATATTATGCTAATTTATAATCTATACACCCTTATAGTTTAAAAGTTCAATTTAAAGTGAATAATTAACGTTGTTGGCTATTTATTCTGTTTTTTTCATCGTCGTTAGTGTTAATTTTTCTATTTTCTACTTTTAATTTTCCAAAATTGTACGATATAGTAAGCAATATTCTGCGCGTATCCATATTATTTAAAAAGCGCTGATTTATATTTTGATACATAGCTGTAAAATTATATTTATAAGTTAGAAACAAATCGTTTAACGTTAAATTAATTGTTAATTTATCTTTTATCAACTTTTTTTGTATAGCCAAATCAACAGACCAAATACTTTTATATTTATAATACCCATATATTATTGGGGCATTATAAATACCATTTATTTGTAATTTATATTTTTTTGGTAAAATAATATCATTGTTTACAGAGCTTTCAAAGCCAAAGTATTGACTATAAAGCTGTGCATTATTTAATTTGCCTGAGTAATTAAAATAAAAAGGGCAAGCATATACAGTTAAGTTCCACCAAGACATTACGCTTTTTTGAATATATAAAGAATAATAGTAAGACTTAGCGTTTTGAAGATTATTAATACTAGCTATTAATAATTTTGAAGAGTCTAACTGCCTATCCGCATAAAGCATTATATTTTTTACAGTGCTTATTCCAATTGTGCTGTAAATAATTTCTTTAAATGTATGTACAAATGATGCATTAACACTTGTTTGCGGAAGCAAATTTGGATTACCAGAGTTAACCTCGTAATAATTAGTATATACTATATTTGGGTTTATATCTAAATAACTTGGTCGGTTAATACCACTACTAAGGTTTAATTGAAAATTATGATTTTTTTGTTTAGAATAATTAATGTTTAATGAAGGAAAAAAATTAATGTAGTTACGCTTAATAATTACAGAAGAGCTTAATGTTTTGGCATTTACTATGGTGTTTTCACTTCTACAACCAAATTGTATAGCTGTATATTTAAGTTTTTTATGCGCAATAAAATAGGCTGCTGCTATACTCTCATGATACAAAAAATTATTTGAGAGTAAAATGTCTTGTGTATATACATTCAAATATTCTTTTTGAATAGTGTAACTATTTTTGTTACTTATAAATGTACTTTTTGCTCCTGCCTCCAGCTTCCATTTATTGAATGATTTTGTAAAATCTAGTACTTGCGTATGAATAGTTATACCTATGTTATTATTACTTTGATAATTTTTTTGCGTTTGGGATTCGATCCCTTGTGCATTTAAAAATTTGTTTTGATTTATTTGACTTTTATTTTGGTTAAAAACGTAATAATCTGTAGAAAAACTAAGTTTTGAATCTAGAGTATCAAATATATGTTCAAAGTTAAGATTGATATCGCCATTATAGTTTTTATTAATGAGTTGATTAATGGATTCAAAATTATCAAAGCCAAAAACGTTATAATTGTCCGCAATTATTAAAGATTTTGCTTTTGTAGGCTTTTGAGATAAGCTACCAGTAAAACAAATCCCCAAGGTTGATTTTTTATTTAAATAATAATCGCCACCAATTTTTGTAAAATAATTAAGCTGCTTTGCTCTATTTGATTCCTTTTGTTTCAACGAGCTATTAGTATCGTTTATATTAAATAGTCGTTCAAACGTGTTTGTAAAATATTTATTCATCTGAGAAAAATTATAATTTGTAAATACAACGCCCTTTTTTACTTTATAGTTTAACGAAGTGCCAATGTTACCGCCATATAAAATACCTTTATTTATAGTGGAATTAAAATTACCGCTAAGACCTGTTATTTTTACTTTTTTAGTAACAATATTAATTAAACCGTTTACCCCTTCGGCATCGTACTTGGCTGATGGATTATTAATAACCTCTATTTTTGAAATTACATTAGCACTCATTGAACTTAATACATTTACCAACTCTTCATCTGAAAGTAATTGCAAATGCCCATCAATTATTATTTTTACGCCTCCTTTTCCATTAATCGAAAAACTATTTTGGTTACTAATAGTAACAGTTGGTAATTTTTTTAAAAGCTCGAACACACTATTCCCGGTAGCTAAGGGGCTATCCTCTACATTCATGGTAATAACACCATTTTTATTTTCAATAGTTTTTTTAGTTGTTAAAATCGAGATTTCATTCAGATTTATTGTGCTTGACTTTAAAGTAATGTCGGCTAAAACAAGCGTTGTATTACTATCAAGTATTATTAACGTTGATAAAAACGTATTATAATTAACACTATTAACTTTTAAAAAATAGTTCCCTTTAGCAATCGCCGTAAAAAGATACTCTCCGTTTTCTGAGGCAATAGTTCCTTTATACAAACTTGTATCTGAAGCTTTAACCAATGCAATGGAACAATATGGAACGTAAGAATTTTCATAATCAACTACTTTCCCGCTAATACGCGATTGTGAACATAATTTAAAACATATACCAAAACACATAAATAAAATTTTTATTTTTTTAGGTAAATTATTTTTATCAAAAAATGGTAAGGAATTAATCATAATTTAGGTAACCTATGTTAGTATCTGTACCCCTTGATATCGCAAAAGTTCAATTATAATTTATAACCCTAGTAATTCTACTATTTTTTGGAATTAATTAACATTGGTATCTAAATAGAAAGGCAATAATTATTAGTAATTTTATACTTTATTTAATCCTTATGTTTTTTAGATTTCTAATTTTTTTTATAATAATACTTCTTGTAGAGTTTTATTTTTTTCAAGCTGTAAAAACGTTTGTACAAGACTTTGGTGCTAGTAAGAAAAACACTGTTTTGTATATTGCCTATTTTTTAATTGGCTTTAATGTATTAATAGGTTTAATATCTTTGTTTTACCCACCACCACAGTGGAATAATTTTTTTAGATTTATTTCTTCTGCTGCTTTAATTTTACTTGTATGTAAACTACTTGGTTGTAGTTTTTTAATTATTGATGATGTTATCCGATTATTTAGATGGTTATTTTCTTTACTAAAAAGCACACCTGCTGAAACTACCGAAACGGTTCATAAAATTTCACGCTTAAAGTTTTTAAGTCAGTTAGCCATTACCTTTACAGTGGTGCCAGCTGTTGGCTTTTTGTATGGAATGGTACGTGGTGCTTATAAATATAGGGTTCATAATGTTAAAGTTCCATCCTCAAAAATACCTAAAGAGTTTAATGGCTTTAAAATTGTACAAATTAGTGATATACACACAGGTTCGTTTTTAAATACCAATGCACTTAAAAAAGCCTTTGAAATTGTAATGCAACAAAATGCCGATATTATTTTATTTACTGGAGATTTAGTAAATACCCAAACAGATGAGACAAATGGCTTTGAGAACGTTTATAATAAATTAAAGGCGCCTTATGGTGTGTATTCTGTTTTAGGAAACCATGATTACGGAGACTACAGAGAGTGGGATAGCGCTGAAGAAAAACATAAAAATTTAGAAAATTTAAAAGCAGTTCAAAAAGCAAGTGGTTGGAAATTGTTAATGAACGAACACGTTGCCTTAGAAAAAAATGGCGAAAAAATTGCATTATTAGGGATAGAAAATTGGGGCGGGAGTATGCGTTTTCCAAGATATGGAAAATTAGATGAAGCCTATAAAGGCGCAGAAGATTACCCATTTAAAATATTAATGAGCCACGACCCAAGCCATTGGGATGTGCAGGTTACAAAAGAATATCCAACAATTGATTTAACCTTAAGCGGACATACACATGGTATGCAATTTGGTATTGAAATTCCTAACTTTAAATGGAGCCCTATACAATATTTATATAAAAACTGGGCAGGTTTATATAAACAAGGCGAACAATTTTTATACGTTAACAGAGGTTTAGGATTTTTAGGTTATCCCGGTAGATTAGGCATTTGGCCTGAGATTACAGTAATGGAACTACAAAGGGTATAGGTTTGTATTTACAAATGCAT
>JAYTRS010000482.1:0-3054 GCA_043746065.1 Bacteroidota bacterium
TTTTAAGGTACACGAATTACTTGCAGGATTAGGATAAACACTTATTTTTTGTTTTTGTAATTCATTTTCTTTTAAGCCTACAAAAGTAGCGCAAGCAAACGCATTTACATCACAATAAGTAGTATCTGTTTTATAAAAAATATAATTTAGTGGGCGAGGTACATTACCTCCGTTTAAGTAATTAGTAAAAGCTATGTTACCATCAGTCGTCAGAACCATACCGCTTAATCCATCTTGATTAGAATTATTAGTATAATTATCAAAATATTTTTTCCATAGTAAATTACCATTTCTATCAATTTTCATAATACGAGATATATCATTTAAGCCCATATTATATTGTTGTAAAGTTGAAACTACTCCTCCAGTGATAAAATCATTATTTTTGGTTTCTAAAATGCAATTAAAAATATTATTTACAACTAAAGTATCATATTCCTTCTTAAAAATAATATTGCCATTTATATCAAATTTTATTAACGCAGATGCTGATGTAGCCACGCCAGTTATCAAATATTCTTGATGAATTATTCCACCAATAGTAACAAAATTGCCATCCCTTAACTTTATAACATCAACTAAAGCATTACCAAAAGTACCTGTATTACCTTTCTGTGTAATTAAATTCCCAAGACTATCCAAAATTTGTAAGTTCGAGTATTGCGTTGCTCCTACATCTTGTGAGCCAGCTATAAATATTTTTTTAGAAATACTATCCTGTATGACTTTATATCCAATTTGCGTTTCATCCAAATTAGCCCTATAAAAGCGCTTATCCCACAGTTTATTTCCGTCAGCGTCTGTTTTTAGTAAATACAATCCAGAATATGGATGTCCATTATAACTTGGTGTACTTGTTTGTACTGCACCAGTAATTAAAAAACCATTATCCACACTTGGGCAAACAGAAGTAATAAAAAACTCATCGTTGTTTACGTAATATTTTTTTTGCCAAATTGTATCTCCATTAAAATTAAATTTAATAAATACAGCTGGTTGCTTATAATTACTATCTTGAACAAATAATACACTATATAAAAAATTTTGTTTTTTTATTAGATGAATAGGGGCAAACAGATAATGTGTATAATTAAAATTATTATTACCGTAACTTTTTTTCCATACCTGATTATAATTTTGGTCAATTCCTGTCAAAGTTAATCGCCAATGTAATACAGAACCTATAGTGTCATACGTTTGCCCAATTAAAACATAATTGTTTGGCGTTGTTTCAATTACATCATTACTATATGCAACATTTGCATTTTTTAATATATACTTTCTTTTAACGCCACTACTTTGTGTATTATCGATATAGGTGGAACGCTTTGCAGTATCTACTTTTATTATGTTTGTATTTTTTAAATTATTTTTTTTAGTAATAGAATTTACTTGCCAAATACTTCGACTATTAGATGGTAATGACTCTACAAAAGTAGTTTGTGAAAAACCAAAACCAACAATAAAAAATAAATATGTAATTAAATTAATTTTCAATATATAAATATAATAAAAAAAAGCCTCTTAAAAAAAATTAAGAGGCTTTTTTATTTTTTTTACTTGATTATTACCATAATGCCAATAGCCACCCTTACTTTTCAATTATATGTAATTTTTTTATTAAAATAAGTCGTTATCTTTAAAAAATAAAAAGCACTTTTTAAAAACAAGCACTTTTTAACTACCTAAAATATTAATGCAACCACTACTTTTAAATACTGAATTTACCTTAGAAACAATAACCCATGTTGCCCAACAACTGCTAAACCTAAACCAAAAAATAATGTTGTTTAATGCCCCCATGGGCGCTGGTAAAACTACATTAATTAAACAAATGTGTGCCGCGTTAGGCAGTACCAATAATTTTAGTAGCCCCACCTATCAATTAGTAAACGAATATATTTACCCAAACGGTAAAATTTATCATTTTGATTTATATCGCTTAAAATCAATAGAAGAATTATTAGACATTGGTTTTGAAGATTACATTAACCAAAACAACTATTGTTTTATTGAATGGCCTATGTTTGCTGAACAATTTTTACAATCAAATTTTTTAAAAATAGAAATTACAGTGCAACAAAATATTCGTTACCTTAGTGCCTCAAAATTTTAACAATGCGCTATTATTTTCTGTTACTTTTTACAAGTTTATTATTTACTCATTCTGTTGCTCAAAGCGATTCTTTAAAAACAAAAAAGTTTAAAAAATGGTATGCTACTTGGGGTTACACTAAATGTGCATTTAGCAAAAGCACTATACATTTTAAAGATTTATCAAACAAATACCACCCAGCTACTGGTTTAAACAATTATTACGATTTTACAATTTATGATGTTACTGCTACTGATAGGCCTGATTTTGATAAAATAAAAGATGTTATAAACGTTACCATTCCTCAATTTGTGGGTAGGCTTGGTTACCAATTTAATAATAAATGGGGCATCGAAATAAATTACGATCATGCTAAATATGTGGTTGATGATTTTCAAAGAACCCATATTAAAGGGCAATTTAACGGCGTTGCCGTAGATAAAGATACGACCCTTAACCCCAATACATTTTTACATTTTGAACATACCGATGGTGCAAATTTTTGGATGATAAATGCAGTGCGTAAATTTAAATTGTATAACCCTAATAAAAATTTTAATGCCTCGTGGGTATTAAAACCTGGTGCTGGCGTTGTTTTTCCACGCACAGATGTTACCATTTTTGGCGAACGGCTTAACAATAATTGGAAAGTGGCCGGCTGGATTGTGGGTGTAGAAACGGGTTTACGACTTGAGTTTTTAAACAACGGTATTTTTGAATTTGTATCAAAAGGCAGTTATGCCGATTACGTAAATGCCCTAGTGTTAGGCAAAGGCAATGGCAAAGCCAATCACCATTTTTGGGCAGGGCAATTAACTGCCACCCTTGGCCTTAGATTTTAATAAAAAATTGTTATATTTAACTCGTAAATAAATTTTAAATTACTAACCCTAAACTTTAAACGGTATGATACACTTCCACTCTTCAAAAATCTTAATTCCAATTGATTTTAGCGAAAC
>JAYTRS010000483.1:0-3050 GCA_043746065.1 Bacteroidota bacterium
ACGTAAGAACAAGTACTTTTAAATGCTTACAAGTACTTACAATTGTTTAAAACTGTACAAAGCCATTAGTTAGCGGTAATTTTAGGACGACCATCCATAAACAATGAAAGACTTTACAGACAACATAAAATACTACATTGACCAATACGACTTTGAACGGACAATTTTTGACTTAGGGAAAGATATATTCAGTCGCGGTTGGCTTAATAGGTATGAATTTCTTACGATTTGCCTTTGGAAATCAAGAAGACCCAAGAGACTTTATGAACTAAATAAATCTGACGAAATTAAGACCCAAACAAAAAGCAGTTTCAAAGAGAAGGACGAGAAAGCGAAAATCTTGCTTTTGACCCAACTAAAAGGAGTAAGTATTCCAACAGCTTCTGCTATACTTTGTGTTTCAAACCCGACAGAATACCCAATCATTGACATTAGGTGCGTAAAATCATTATTTCACTTGGGCTATATAAAATGGACAACGATAACAGAACGTAGTTGGATTGAATACTTAGAAATAGTAAGAGAACTAGCAAGACAACACGGAAAAACATCAAGAGAAATAGAGAAAGGACTTTTTGCCTATAATCGTATCCAACTTGACAAACAATTTAAAAATCTTTACAAATAAATTAGCACTATGGACAAAAAAGTAATTTCAATATCATACAAAATGAAAGTCGGTGTTTTAGACGATGATTACACTTTGTATGATGACGGAACAATCTTGCATGAATACGACAAGCACACTTATCCAGGCGGACAAAATTTAAAAGAAAAGTTGACCGTTGCTGACCTTTCGAACGAAGTAAAACAAAGACTTTTGGAAGCTGCTTCAGACGAAGATAAAGAGTTTGTTCGTAAGACACTGAACCTTGACAACGGATGAGAAAAACTACCGCTAACAGCGGCTACTGGCGTCAGGCGGGTTTTGTGGTAGTTTTTTGCTTTATTTTTCCTGCCCGACGGCAGAAAGATTATTTTCAAAAGCAAAAAGAAAAAGTTTTGTATCTTTAAATTAGTTTTTCGGTTATAGACAGTTTTGACGGTTTTTAATCCCCCCGAACGCCAAGCCGCAAACCGTTATACATTCTCAAATTATTTACAAAAAAACTATCCTGCTTGCAGGCAAACACTTTATACTTAAACACAAACATTACCGTTAAGCAAACAGATATTAAATGGTAGCAGGCAATCATTATCTGCTAACAAGCAAACATTACCGTTAAGCAGACAGATATTAAATGGTAGCAGACAATCATTATCTGCTAACAGGCAAACATTGCCGTTAAGTACAAAATGTTAAAAAACAGCCTGTTTTTGTTAAAAAGGTGGCGCAAATTGTTAAAACCTGTTAAGGCATGTAATTTTTGTATAATAGTTGCGTTATAGTATTTAAACACTCCGTAGTACGTTATTAAGGTGAGGGAAAATGGAAAAGGGATGATAGAAAACGTGTTACTCCCTTCATCTATTTCACATTTTTCGTTTTGCATAAATAAAAAATATGTGGTTCACTTTTGCTAGCTTGTGGCTTGGCTGACATTCTGCTAATCTTCTTCGCTTAAATTTTAATTCCAATTACGCACACATCATCTACTTGTTCAAGGCTACCTTTCCAACTTTCGAAGGTATTATCTAAAATTAGTTTTTGTTGTTGTAAGGGCTTGGTATAATTATCTAAAATTAATTGTTTTAGGTTTTTAAATTTAAATTTTTTGCCTTTGTTGCCACCAAATTGGTCGGCATAGCCATCGGTAAGTAAATAAATTAAATCGCCTTGTTGCACATCAATGGTATTTAATTCAAATACTTTAGCCTCGGCAGCATGCCCGCCAATAGATAGTTTGGTAGGCTTATAATCTATTAACTCCCCGTTTCTTATTAACAATAAGGGGCGTTGTGCACCCGAAAAATGCATTTTGTTATCGTTTTTATAGTAGGCACACAGGGCAATATCCATCCCATCGTTAGCCGAGCTTTCAGAACTTTTTTTAATGAGTTGTATTAATTTTTCATCAATTAAATTTAATGCCGTGGCCGTATCATTAACGTTAGGGTCGTTTAACACACGGTACATAATATCGCTACAAATAAGGCTCATAAAAGCACCCGGAACGCCATGGCCCGTACAATCGGCGGCGGCAAAAACGGTAACATTATTTTTAAAATGTTCAAACCAATAAAAATCGCCACTTACAATATCTTTTGGCTTATATAAAATAAAACTTTCGGTAAAATTTTTATTAAACTCTTCGGCATTGGGTGCTACTGCTTGCTGAATTTTTTTAGCGTATTTAATACTATCGGTAATGTCTTTATTTTTTTCTTCAATAATGGCTTTTTGTTTGGTAACCTCTAAGGTACGTTCGTTTACTTTTTCTTCGAGGTTTTGGTATAAGTATGCATTATCTAAAGCAATGGCTATGGATAGGGCAATATTTTTTAAAATATTTACGTGATAATCGCTGTAAGCATTTTTTGTAAAACTTTGTACGGTAAGTACACCTATTTTTTTTTCTTTGGTAAATAAGGGTAAATACACTAATGATTCGGGCGATTTACCAACTATTGGTGCTTTATGAACTTGTATGTATTTTTTATACTCGTTTTTATTATCGTTAATTATAATTTCTTTTTCGTTTTCAAAACACCAAACGGCATAGCGGTTTTTATCGTTTATGGCAAATTCAATAAAGTCTATTTTTTCGTTTCGTTCAATAAAGCCCGAAAACTCAATGGTTTGTTTATCGGTATTGTAAATACCAATACCAAACGATTCGGCCGCCATTAATTTATTTACATTTTGATACACTTTATCTACAATCGTTTCTACCGAAAGTGAAGAGGTAATATCTTTAGTAATTTGTGCGGCTAATTTAGTATCGTTAAAGTTTTTTTCGAGTAATTCTTTTTGAGTCACCACTTCGGCCGTACGCTCCACTACTCTATCTTCCATGTTTTTGTACAGCTCTGCATTATCAATGGCTATGGCCACATAAACAGCTAAGTTTTTTAGTATTTGTACATGATAATTAGTGTACGCATTTTTT
>JAYTRS010000484.1:0-9458 GCA_043746065.1 Bacteroidota bacterium
GCTAATACTATTGGAACCTCTTCTGCCTTCAGTGTTTTTTGAATTTCTTTGGCAATACGATCGTTTAAATTAAAAATTCCTTTAATGCGTTTAGCATAATCGTGCACTACAGGCTCTAACAAAAGGTTGTTTTCGTTAGGTATTTCAACCGATTTGTAGCGTTTAAAAAAAGCGCTTCCAAAATCTAAAGCTGCAATTTTAATGGCATCTACACCCATACTACTTCCGCGCGTACCAGCGCCTATTTCGCTTTTTACTTCAATAATTTTAATTGGTTTAATCATATCAACTCTCTTTCTTAATAATAATTTAATAATATATACCTATAATAAGGCAAAGTAAATTACGTACATTTGTATAAAATAACACAAGTAACTCACTTACAATTGTAATTATGAATCATTCGTACTCAAACTTAATTCACCAAACATTTAACTTCCCACAAGAAGGTTTTGATGTAAAAGACGATGAATTGTACTTTAACGATATTGCTTTAATGGATATTATTAAGCAATACGGTACACCGCTTCGTATTTCATATCTTCCTAAAATTGGCTCGCAAATACAAAAAGCAAAACGACAATTTAACGTTGCAATGGCAAAAGTTGACTATAAAGCCAAGTATTTTTACTGTTATTGCACCAAAAGTTCGCATTTTAGTTTTGTTTTAGATGAAGTGCTAAAAAACGAAGCCCACATCGAAACATCAAGTGCGTTTGACATACAAATTCTCAAAGAACAATACCAAAAAAAGGCATTGACCAAAGATACATATATTATTTGTAATGGTTATAAGCGCGACCTTTACAAGCAAAACATTTGCGAATTAATTAACGATGGCTTTAATGTGCTGCCTGTTTTAGATCATTTAGATGAAATAGATTACTACAAAAAGCACGTAAAGGTTGATAAAGTAAATTTAGGAATACGCATAAGCACCGAAGAAGAACCCTCGTTTTTATTTTATTCATCTCGTTTAGGTGTGCGTAGCAGCGAAATAATGGGCCTTTATACCGATAAAATAAAACCAAACCCAAGGTTTAATTTAAAACTGCTACATTTTTTTATAAATACAGGTATAAAAGACACGATTTATTACTGGACAGAGTTAAACAAATGCTTACAGATTTATAAAGAATTGCGAGAAGTGTGCCCTACTTTAGATTCGTTAAACATTGGTGGAGGAATGCCCATTCGTAATTCACTTGCCTTTGAATATGAGTACGAATACATGATTGAAGAAATTGTATCGCAAATAAAATCGTTTTGCGAACAAAACGAAATACCAGAACCTAATATTTTTACCGAATTTGGATCCTACACAGTAGGCGAAAGTGGTGCAACCTTATATTCGGTAGTTGACCAAAAGCAACAAAACGACCGAGAGACTTGGTATTTTATAGATAGTAGCTTTATTACAACGCTGCCCGATACTTGGGGCATTAATCAGCGCTTTATTTTATTAGCCATTAATAATTGGGAAAAGCCCTATGTACCAACAAATTTAGGCGGAATGACCTGCGACAGTATGGATTATTATAACGCCGAAGCCCATACCAACCAAGTGTTTTTACCAAAAATTGAAAAGAATCAAAAAGAAGTTCAATACATTGGGTTTTTTCATACAGGCGCTTATCAAGAGGCTTTGAGCGGTTATGGAGGCACGCAACACTGCTTAATTCCAGCACCAAAACACGTTTTAATTGATAAAGACGCAGATGGAGAAATTTCAACCCGCCTTTTTGCCAAAGAGCAAAGTTATAAAAGCATGTTGAAGATTTTGGGATATTAAAAAATTTGTTTTTTTAATAAACTACCATAAACCAAAAAAGCAAACTTGTATATAAAGTTTGCTCTTTTTAATAAAAAAAATGTTTTTTTAAGCTTTTGCAGCTTTTTCCATTACAATTTGCCCCTTGTAATATAATTTTCCTTCAAACCAATGAGCGCGGTGCATTAAATGCGCTTCGCCAGTTGTACTGTCTTTAGAAATTGTCATTGAGGGTGCTTTATACGTTGAGCGACGAGAGCCTTGGCGTGAGCGCGATAGTTTTCGTTTTGGATTTGGCATGGTTTCTTATGTTTTAATTTTTGTTATACTTTTTTAATTTATTTAACTGTTCCCATATTGGGTTGGTTGGTTCGTTTTTAGGCTCACCATCTATACTAATTTCGTTTAACTTACTTAGTGTTTCGTTATCGCAAATGTATAGTTTACTATCAATTTCGCAAGGTACTCGGCGTGCCGGTATTGATAATACAATATATTCGTAAATGTATTGCGTTAAATCAACTTCCTCTATGCCTTCTGGTATTACTGCAATTTCATCCGTACTTTCATCTACATTGCCATGTTTTATAACTAAACGTTCTTCACTTTGTATCGGAAAGTTAAAGTCTTTTAAGCATCTGTCACACTCGGCACTAACTACACCTTTAATAGTAAAGTTAATTTGTAACAGGTTGTTTTGCTTTGTTAAAACGGCTGTAATTGTAATATCTGCTTGGCTTACCTCGCTATTTTTAATAGTTGTAAAGAACGTATCCTTAATATCAAACTCAAATTCATGAATTCCAACAGGTAAACCGCCAAATTGTATTTTATATGGACTTTTACCCATTTTATTTAAAAAGGACTGCAAATATACTATTTTTTTTGTAACTGTAAACAAAATAACAATAAAAAATTAACTTTTTAACCTTTTATTACGTCAAAATTTAGTATTTTTGCCCTCCTAAAATTTATTAAAAATGAATATTACAAAACAAGATATAGATAGTTTAAATGCTGAAATTATTATTTCAGTAACGCCAGTAGATTATGATACCCGCGTAACAGAAGCTATTAAAAAAGTGCAGCGCCAAGCAAGTATGCCAGGTTTTAGACCAGGTAAAGTGCCTATTGGATTAATTAAAAAACAACACGGCACCCAAATATTAGTTGAGGAAGTAAATAAAATGCTACAAGACAGCGTTTACAATTATATTGAAGAAAATAAAATAGAAATTTTAGGTAATCCTTTGCCTAAAAACCAAACACCTATTGATTTTAATAAACAAACCAATTTTGAGTTTACTTACCAAATTGGCTTAGCCCCACAATTTAATATTAGCTTAGATGATAAACACAGCTTTACATTTAAAACTGTAAAAATTGACGATGAGTTGGTAAACAAATACTTAAAAGATGTGCGTCGCAATTATGGTAAACCCGTAAACCCCGATGTGGCAGGCGAAAAAGACGTAGTTTTTGTTGATATAAATGAACTAGATGAAACAGGCGCTATTAAGGCTGGTGGTATTTTTAAAAGTACAAGTGTAAGCTACGAACGTTTAACTAACGCTAACGCAAAAGCAAAAATTTTAGGCGTAAAAAAAGAAGATAAAATGGTAATTGATATAAACGAACTATACGAAACCGCCATTGATAAAAGTGTAAGTTTAGGTATTGAAAAAGAAGAAGCGGAAACCATTGCGTGTAATTTACAATTAACCGTAAAAAACATTGCGCGTTTAGAAGATGCCGATTTAAACCAAGAATTATTTGATAAGGTTTATGGCGAAGGTGTAGTAACAACCGAAGAAGAATTTAAAGATAAAATACGCAACGAATTAGGCTTAATGTTTAATGCTGATGCCGACCGTTTTTTAAAAACCGAAGTAGAAACAAGTTTAGTAAATAAATTAAATCTACAATTACCCGATGCTTTTTTAAAGCGTTGGTTAATGATGGTAAACGAAAAACCATTAACACAAGAAGAATTAGAAAAAGATTATCCAAATTACACAAAAGCCATGCAGTGGCGCTTAATTGAAAATAAATTAATTAAGGATAACGAAATTAAAGTAGACGCTAACGAAGCCGCCGAAGAAGCAAAAATATTTATTAGAAGCGAGTTTGCCAAATACGGACAAACCCCGCAAGAAGAGGAGCTTACTAAAATTGCAAAAGATTTATTGAGTAAAGAAAAAGAAGCTCAAAAAATATTTGAAAATATTTACAGCAAAAAAGTAATTGAGCTTATAAAACAAAAATGTAAATTAGAGGTTAAAGAAGTTAGTTACGACGACTTTTTTAAAGCATAGTTTTTTATTTTCTACCAAAGTCGGCAGGGTTTTCGCCCCAAGCCTTTGTTTCCCATTTTAGTAACTTATTGGGGTAGGTGTTTTGATTTAACCAATTAACAGCACGTTCCATCAATAAAAACAATTCTTTATTTTTTTCGCTGCGCTTGTGGTTTGTTTTTTCTTGTTTTGTTTTTACCCAGTTAATAGCAATTTTACTATCGCTATAAATAGGTAGTAAAATATTGTTTTTTTTACAATACGAAAGCGCATGCACAATGGCTAAAAACTCTACAATGTTATTAGTGCCATCATTATAAGGTTTACTTTTAAAAATTACTTTTTTGGTTTCGGTATCTACACCTTGATATTCTGCTACACCAGTTGCTCCGCTACAAGCACCATCTACAACAATGCTTGGCAAAATGGGTTTACCTAATAATTTTAATTGAGAGGGTGTTAAAGCGGGTTTGTTAATTTCCTTACCAATGTATTCGTGGCTTAACCCATTAAAGGCGCGTTGCGCCATTGCTTGGGTTTCAAACGATTTATAAATAGCACCTTCAAAACCTTTTATTTGAGCCTGGCAAGCGGCCCAATTATTAAAAACACCCGTTTGTCGGCCTTTCCAAACCACATAATATTTTTGTTTAGCCATTTAATACTTTTATTGTTGCTCAATAACCTTTGGCACTTTAAAATAATCGCTGTCCTTTTTTGGTGCGTTTTTTAAAGCTTCTTTTTGTGTAAGTGTTATTTTAGGCTCATCAGCACGTAAAATATTTTTTTCGTTGGTCATGTATATTAATGGTTCAACAGTTGTTGTATCTAATTCGTTTAGTTTATCAATAAAACCAAGCATTCGGTTCATATCACCTGCTATTTTATTTTTTTCTTCGTCCGTTTTAAACTCCAATCGCGCCAAGTGCGCAACCTCATCTACCGTTTTATTATCTATTTTATTTGCCATGGTAATTTTTTAAATGTTGTTGTGTAAAATTAAAAACTTTTTCTTTTAATTCGCTTATATTTTCAAGTGTTAATCCTTTTGTTTCAATTACATCTCCTACAAAAATATCAGGTATTCCAGGTCTGCCGCTGCTTTTAAAAAAACCACCATTTTGCAAAAACCACCAATTATTTAAGTTTACCACAGGCACAATAGGTACTTGTTTTTCAATTGCTAATTTAAAAGCGCCATTTTTAAATGGACGTAATTTACCACTATCGCCAATGGTGCCTTCGGGAAAAATAACCACACTCAAACCTTCGTCTAATTTTTTACCGCAATCTGTAAAGGCTTTATGGGCAGCGGTAACACTTTTTCGATTTACAGGAATATCTAAATACACAAAAAAATATTTAAATAATGGTATTTTTAGTAATTCGTATTTTCCCATATATACTGCGGTATGGTCAATATAAAACGGGCTAAACAAAATATCTAAATAACTGGTGTGATTGGCTACAATTACACAAGGCTGAGGTAATTTATATTTTTTGGTTTGGTAGCGTACCACTGGGTATAAAAAAGAAAGATAGGCGCCTGCTTTGCCCCATAAACGTTTTAATTTATAAACAAACGCAAATTTTTTAGTACGCAAGGCCCAATAAAATAATGGAAATAATATTAAAAAAATAATAGCAAACCACAGGGCAAGCCATAGTTTCCAAATAGGGGCCAGTATTAATTTTAAAATTTTCACTAGGTAAATTTACTCATTCTATAAGTATTAAACAGCCCTTTTTAAGGTAATATTTTTTTGAAAACCAAAACAAAAAACATAAAGCTTATCTTTAATGCTTTAAATAATTATAAAATAAGTTGTACATAAATATACATACACACCAACAGGTTTATGATGCTAGTATTGAGCTTGTAAATTTGGATATAAATAGCGCCAATAAACCCAACTATTATAGTTATGGTTTACACCCATGGTTTATAAAACAAGAAGATTATAAAGAACAACTAAGCCTAATAGAATTAAAAGTAAATGAAAAACGTTGTTTAGCCGTTGGCGAATGTGGACTTGATAAATTAAGTCCCGTAAATTTTGAGTTACAACAAAACGTATTTATTGAACAGATAAAAATTGCAAATCATATAAATAAACCACTAATAATACACTGTGTAAAAGCGTTTAACGAATTAATAAACTGTTTAAATTTATACGAAAACAAAGTGCCTGTTATTATACATGGATTTAATAATAACGAAAATATTGCCAGCGTATTGTTAAATTATGGTTGTTGTTTTTCGTTTGGTAAAGCCTTATTAGGTTACGAAAGCAATGCGGCAAAGGCCATAAAAAATAGTGGGCGAAAAAACTTTTTTTTAGAAACGGATGATGCAGATATTTCTATAAAATATATTTATAAAAAAGCCGCCGAACTTTTAGGCATTGATGAAGATATTTTAAAACAACAATTGCAATTAAATTTTGAAACTATATTTAAACACAAAAAATAAATGGATACAAGTTGGATGGAACGCACCGCACTATTGGTGGGGCAAAATGGCTTAGAAAAATTAAACAATGCACATATTTTAATTGTTGGTTTGGGTGGTGTAGGTTCTTATGCCGCCGAAGCTATTGCCCGCAGCGGTGTAGGTACAATGACGATTATTGATGGCGATACCGTTGACCCCACCAACCGAAACCGGCAATTACAAGCACTAAGCTCTACCCACGGCATGAACAAAGCAACATTAATGGGCGAACGTATAAAATTAATTAATCCAGACATCACTTTAAACGTAATAGATGAGTTTAAAAATCCTGATGATATGAAAGATTTTTTGGCACAAAAATTTACTTATGTTATTGATGCAATTGATAGCATATCGCCAAAACTTTATTTACTACAAACAGCTTATTATAACAACCAACGAATAATTAGTAGCATGGGCGCAGGTGGTAAAATGGATCCTACTAAAATAAAAGTGGTAGATATTTCGCAAACTAATATTTGCCCAATGGCTCAATATGTGCGTAAACGCTTACGGTATATGAACATTTACAAAGGCATAAAGTCTGTATTTAGTGATGAGTTGCCCGCCAAACACTCTATTATGAAAACAGATGGCAGTAAATATAAAAAATCTGCTTATGGCACTATTTCTTACTTACCAGCCGCTTTTGGTTTAACCTGTGCATCGGTTGTAATAAGAGACATTGTGGGTTGGAAAGCGATTAAATAAGATTGCTAACGGCTTATTTTTGTAGCAAAAATTACCCAATTAATTTTTTATTTATTCTATACCCATTACCTTTTTGCGATTGAATAACACGTTTGCCAAACAATTGCCTAATATTGTAAACATGTACATCTATAATGCGTTTTTTAGATACAGACTCATCTTTCCAAATATATTCAGCAATTTCGGTTTTACTAAAAAATTTATCTGGAGAACTAAACAGTAGTTGAAAAATTTTAAACTCCTTACGCGGCAAATGAATTTGTTCGCCATTTTTTATTATTAAATAACGCTCTTCGTCAATAATAATATTTTTGTTTATGGTGGGTTCTTTTTTTTGTTTACGTTTTAATAAATTTTTTAAATACAAAAGCACTACAGCAGGCTTGTAGTGAAAATTAATAAAACCATCAACACCACTATTAAAGGCCAGCTCCTGCACAAAATCATCTTGTTTATCAGAGTAAATAATAATAAACGGTTCCGATGCTAATTTTTTTTGCTTTAATTCTTTGGTATAAGTAACAGCATCATTAGGTAACAAATCTAAATTTAAAAACAAAACATCTACAACTTCTGTTTCTAAAAAATCGGTTGCCTCTACTTCATTATTAATTACTTTGGTGTTTTGATAGTTGTTTTTTAATACATCAATTGTTTTAAATAATTTATGAATAGAATTATCAACAAATACTATACTAAAACAATTATTAACACCAGTAAACACTTGGTAAAGTTTGTTTATTAAGTTTAAGTATATGGCAACTTAATGTTAATTTAATATTATGTTACTGTGGCTAAAACTCAATTGCCATAACACACACATCGTCGGTTTGCTCATATTCACCCTTCCATAATAAAAAATTGTTTTCAAGCTCTTCGCGCTGTACCGTTAAATTAAATTTAGAAATGCTTTGTAATAATTTACCAAAACTATTAGAACCTATGCGTTTATTATTAATGCCACCAAACTGGTCTTTATATCCATCGGAGTATAAATATACTTTTGTATTTGGTTGTAGTTCTATTTTTTGAGTAGTATAAATTCTGTTTTTTTCAATTTGCCAGCCGCCAACAGGGTACGAGTTGCCCGAAATTTTTGTAACCTCATTATCGTGTATTATTAATGCAGAGCCCATAGCGCCAGCAAATTGCAAGTGTTTAGTTTTTTTATTGTAGGCTATAATTGATATTTCGAGCCAATCGTTATTTGCATTTTCAACGTCATCGGTTTTATTAAATGTTTCTATCCATTTTTTATCTAACTCGCTAATAATATCGCCTACGTTATTTAATTTTTTTGAAAACATTAAATAATTTAAAAAACCTATGGCTAATGTTGATAACATAGCGCCACTTACGCCGTGTCCCGTGCAATCGCCAACGGCCATTACATCCCAATCACCTTTATTGCCAATCCAAAAAAAATCGCCACCTATTATATGTAATGGGTTGTAATAAATAAAATAAGGATAGCCTAATTTTGTAAAATGCCTTTCGTGTGGCATTAAGCCTTGTTGTACAAAGGCGGCGTAATATAATCCATCAATTAAATCTTTGTTCTTTTTTTCAAGATGGTTGTAGGCTTTTTTTAATTCGCCGTATGGAATATCGTCTAAAAGTGTTGCCATAGCCTTGCAAAGTAACGGCTTTGGCTTGTTAGCAATGCAATTAAATAATTATGCTAAAGTTAATTTAGATAAATAGCAGAAATTAATAGACTAAATTATTATTTAATAAGAGCGTTAATTAGAAAAAATTTTAGTTGCCGAAATATTTAAAATACCCAAAACCTGTTCGCCTTCGGCTAATAAATCATTTGTGTTGGCGGGTTCTTTTAGTTTAAGAGTTTTAAAAAACAATTCTATTTTTAAAATCCAATGGCTAATACTTTTTAAACTTTTTTTACTTATAATGGCTTTTAATTGAGGGTTTGTTTTTAGTTCTGTATTTAGCTCTGCAATTAATGTTTTTGCTTTTTTTCCTTCACTGCTTTTTGTAGATGAACAGTGCGAAAAAATAAATTTAAGTAGCCCTAAATTTAAACGATAATTATTAATAAGCGCTTCGGTAAAAAAACCGTGTTGTTTAGCTAATTCAATTTTTTTTAATGTAAATAAAATTTTTCGTTGGGTCATAAAAAAACGCCCACTAATGTAGTGGGCGTTTTACAAACTATATTATTTAGTTT